>JALORJ010000314.1 GCA_025459035.1 Burkholderiales bacterium | reverse complement strand
ACCGCCCACCACTGTTCGCGCCAGCGCGCCTCGATGGCGTCGGCGTCGCGACCGACGAGCACCGGCGCCAGGTCGTGGACGACGGTCACGTGGGCCGCGCGCCCGTTGGCCCCGACGGTGAACGTGTAGCCGGTGCCGACGGCGCCGTCGGCGTCGTGGATGTCGACGATGGCGAGTTCGAAGTCGCGCATCGTGCCGTGCGTGCTGTCGGTCAGCACGGTCGGCAGCGGGATGCGGTAGAGCGCGGATTCGACGCGATCGATGCGGGCCATGGCGAGTCTCGGGGCAGCGGTCAGGGCTTGCGCGCGCCGGTGTCGGGTGCGGCGGGCGGCGCGTCGGGCAGCAGTGTGGATCCCGCAGCCGGCGGGATCGCGGTGTGGTCGAGGGTGATGCCGGGCACGTCGGCCCCCTTGAGCGAAGGGTTCAGCACCGACGGCGCCGCCTCCGGCATCGCGGCCGGCCCCGCGCCGGCCTGCGGCGAGAGTGTCGGTTCGTCGACGATGCGCACACCGGTGGCGAAGTACGGGGTGTCGCCGAAGCACGAGGTCGGCAGGCCGACGTGCTGCTCGTAGTCGAGGGACACACGCTTGCCGAGCGTGAGATTGATCTGTTCGGCGATGCCGTCGTCGCGCACGGTGAAGGTGAACTTCTCGGCCACCGTGCCGGGCATCGTCACCAGCGCGAGCTCGCCCTCCCACGTCTTGCACAGCCAGCCACGCTTCGACAGCTTCTGCACGTAGCCCGCGCGCTCGCCTTCGGAATAGCTCCACGTGAGCATCAGCCAGAGGTAGCCGGCGAACAGCAGCAGCGGCAGCACGACGAGCCACAGGATCCACTTCAGGCGGCCGGACGGCGGACGAGAAGACATGGGGCGAGGTTCGATGCGAAAGGCAATCCCGCGATTGGACCGTTCGCGGGGTCGGGTGTCCACAGCGCCCTCGGCGTCATGCACCTGCGCGGTCTGGCATGCGCGCTGCTAGCGGTCCGGTCGGCGACCGCGGGGTCGTGTCCGGAAGCGAGGTGCTCGATGACGCTGATCGCGGTGGTCGGAAAGTGGGTGGGCTGGGTGACCGACCGCGTGCGCGACGCGACCTCCGCGCCGCCGCGTCTGGCGCCCGTGCGTGTTCGTGCCCGCACCGCGCCGCCGCCCCGACGCCGCTGAGCGTCATCACCCGTCCCGTTGCGCATCGACCGCGATCACGCCATCGCGGCCCCAGAGGATCCGTCGTGCCGCTCGTGCTGTTCTTCGTTGCCGTCTGCGGGGTCGTGCTCGCCGCCGGCTACTACCTGTTCACGACCTTCTTCGGCGCGCGAGTTGCGGCACGTTGTGCCGTCCCGGGCGACGTGTTCGTCGACCTCGTCCCCGCCGACAACCCGATCCGCATCGACCTCTGCGGGGACCGCGACCGCGCCGACGCGGGTCGCCGCGTGCGGATCGAGCTCGAGCGCGAAGGCAGCTGGCTGTGGAGCCGCGAAGTCGAGATCGGTGCGCAGGGCCTGGCGTCGCGCCACGGCGTCGACGAGTTCAGCATCGATCGACCCGGCCGCTACCGCGTGCGCGGTTCGGTCGGTCGCCCCGCTTCGGGCATGCGGGCGGGGCGCGCGCACGTGCAGGTCAGCGTCCGCGTGCATCGCATCCGCCCGGCCGTCTACGTTCTCGCGAGCGGCATGCTGCTCGGCGGCGTCGGGGGCCTGGTCGTGCTGATCGCGCGCTGAGGCGTGCCGCGCCGTGCCGCGACCGCCGCGGATCGGATCGATGTCGACGCACCGTGGCGCTGCCGCGTTGGCAGGCGCATCGTCGACCGCCACGTGCGCAGGAGGCTCGTCGCCATGACATCCGCTCGATCGATCGCCGGCGTGCCCCGCGCGGGGCTCGCACTGGCAGGCCTGCTCGCGGCTGCGCCCGCGATCGCGACCGACTTTGCCGACGGCGAAGCCGCCCTGCGCCGCGGCGACGCCGAGACGGCGATCCGCATCTTCGTCGAGGCGGCCAGCGACGGTGATGGTCGCGCCGCCAACGCGCTTGCCGATCTGCACGAGCGCGGCATCGGCACCCCGGTCGACACGGACCATGCGTTCCGCTGGCGCCGTCTCGCAGGCGAACTCGGCTACGTCGCGCCGCCGGTCGCCGTGCCCGCCACTCCGGTCGTGCCGCCGCGCCGCGATGCCCCACCGAAGCGCAACGAGCCGCGGCGAGACTGGCGCGCGGATGGTCCCCGCTGGGGCGCGAGTGCAGGCTGGGACCCGTGGGTCGGCCCGGCGTGGGGCCCGATGTGGGGGCCCGCGTGGGGTGCCGGTCCCGGCTGGGGGCCGGGATGGGGGCCCGGCTGGGGCGGCGGACCGACGATCCGCTTCGGCATCTCGCAGAGCTGGGGCTGGTGACCCGGCTGCCGGCGCCGCCGCGCTGACGGTCGCGCCGGCGCGGACGGCGCGGCGGCGGGCGGTACGACGGTCGCACCGCGGCGCCTCCGCGGCGCGCTGCTAACCTCGTCACACGAGAGCCGTACCGAGGGGCGCCGTTGCGGCGCCCCTTTCGTTTTGTCCACGCGGCCCGACCTTCCGGACTCATGTCGCCCCCTTCCGCTTCCGCTCACGGCGCCGTTCCGACGGCGGCCGGCCCCACGCCCCGGCGCGGCGACTGGCGCGTCGTGCGCCGGCTGCTGCCGTACCTGCTCGAGTTCCGCTGGCGCGTCGCCGTGGCGCTGCTGCTGCTCGCGAGCGCGAAGCTCGCGAACCTCGGCGTGCCGCTGGTGATGAAGCAGATCGTCGACCGCCTCGACGGCGTGTCGGGGGTCGTCGTGCTGCCGCTGTCGATGCTCGTGACGTACGGGCTGCTGCGCCTGTCGACGACGCTGTTCGCGGAGCTGCGCGACGTCGTGTTCGTGCGCGTCGCGAAGCGGGCGATCCGCCGCGTCGCGCTCGAGGTGTTCCGCCATCTGCACTCGCTCAGCCTGCGCTTCCATCTGGAGCGCCAGACCGGTGGCGTGTCACGCGACATCGAGCGCGGCACGCGCGGCATCTCGACGCTGCTGTCGTACATGCTGTTCTCGATCATTCCGGTCGTGCTCGAGTTCTCGCTCGTCGCCGCGGTGCTGCTGACGAAGTTCGACTGGCGTTTTCCCGCGATCACGTTCGCGGCGGTGGCCGTCTACATCGCGTTCACGTTCGCGATCACCGAGTGGCGCATGGACATCCGGCGCGCGGCCAACGAGCTCGACTCGAAGGCCAACACGCGCGCGATCGACAGCCTGCTCAACTACGAGACGGTCAAGTACTTCGACAACGAGGACTTCGAGGCCGGTCGCTACGACGAGCAGCTGAAGCGCTTCGAGTCGGCGGCGGTGCGCGACGAGATGTCGCTCGGCATCCTGAACATCGGTCAGAGCTTCATCATCGCGATCGCCGTGACGCTGCTGATGACGCTCGCCGCGCAGGGAGTGGTCGCGAAGACCCTGACGCT
>JALORJ010000030.1 GCA_025459035.1 Burkholderiales bacterium | reverse complement strand
GTCCGCGCCCGAGCGCGCGGTGGTCGGTGCATGGATCGATGCGCGCACGGCCGCGCCGGTCGCGGCATGACGACCCGCGCGCGCACCGCGGCCGCGATGCACGCACTGGCGCGCGCGGGCGGCGGCGCGCCCGGCGGGCGACCGACCCCTTGCGGACCCGCGCGATGAGCGATCGCCTGGCGCAGTTGCTCGACGGCCGGCTGGCGGACCCCGACGGCAGCGGGCGGCTGTCGGTGCCGGTGCGACGCGTCGAGATCGGGCGCGGGCTGGCGGCGCAGGCCGCCGCGCTGCTGGCGCCGCTCGACCTCGGACCGCGCCCGGCGGTCGTGCACGACCCGGGCACGCGCGCCGCGATGGGCGATGCCGTGCTGGCGGCGCTGCGCGGCGCGGGCGTGGACGCGCGCGACGTCGGCCTCGAGCCCGATCCGCAGCCCGATGCCGACGCGGTGGCCGACGTGATCGCCCGCACGGCCGGCGCCACCGGTCTGGTCGCGGTAGGCAGCGGCACGATCGACGACATCGTGAAGTACGCCGCGCACACGAGCGCACGGCCGTGGGCGGTGTTCGGGACCGCGCCGTCGATGAACGGCTACACCTCGGTGAGCGCCGCGATCACCGTGAACGGTCACAAGAAGTCGCTGCCGGCCACGGCTGCGCGCGGCGTGTTCCTGGATCTCGACGTCCTCGCGCGGGCGCCGCGCCGGATGATCGCCGCGGGGCTCGGCGACTCGATCTGCCGGCCGACGGCGCAGGCCGACTGGTGGCTGTCGCATCGGCTGCTCGACACGCCGTTCCGGCACGCACCGTTCGTGCTGCTGGCCGACGACGAGCCGGCGCTGCTGCAGCACGCCGCGGGGTTGCTGACCGGCGACCTCGGCGCGATCGAGCGGCTGGCCCGCACGCTCGTGCTGTCCGGGCTCGGCATGAGCGTGTGCGGCGGTTCGTGGCCCGCGAGCCAGGCGGAGCATCTCGTGAGCCATCTGCTCGAGATGCGCCCCGACCCGGCGTGGCCGTCGACGCTGCACGGCGAGCACATCGCGGTGACGACTCTCACGATCGCGCGACTGCAGGCGGCATTCGTCGCGCAGTCGTCGTCGCCGCGCTTCGATCCGCCGGACGTCACGCGCGCGCAGTTCCACGCGCGCTTCGGACCCGCGCTCGGGGCGCAGTGCTGGGACGCGAGCGCGGCGAAGCGCTTCGATGCGGTCGAGGTCGCACGCATCGACGCGCGTCTGGCGGCGCAGTGGCCGGACCTGCGCGCCGAGCTCGCGGCGATGGCGCTGCCGCTGTCGACGCTCGACGCGGCGCTCGCGGCCGTCGATGCGCCGCGCACCCCCGAAGCGCTGGGCATCGACGCCGCCGACTACGCCGCGGCCGTGCGCGATGCGCGGCTGATCCGCGACCGCTTCACGATCCTCGACGTCGTCGCGGACCGGTCGGGGGCATGGTGACGACGCTGCGGCCGCTCGCGCAGTTCCCGCGGAGCGCGCGCGCCGCGGTGCGTGCCGTGCTCACCGACATCGACGACACGCTGACGCTGGACGGACGCCTGCCGGCGCGCGCGTACGCGGCGCTCGAAGCGCTGCGCGACGCCGGGCTGCGCGTCGTGCCGGTCACCGGCCGGCCGGCTGGCTGGTGCGACCTGATCGCGCGCCAGTGGCCGGTCGATGCGGTGGTGGGCGAGAACGGCGCGTTCTGGTTCGCGTACGACGACGCGACGCGCAGGATGCGTCGCCATCACGCGAAGCGGGCGGCGCAGCGTGCGGCCGATCGCGCGCGGCTCGATGCCGTCCGCGACGCGGTGCTGGCGCAGGTGCCCGGCGCCGCCGTGGCCGCCGACCAGTTCGGGCGCGAGGCCGATCTCGCGATCGACTTCCGCGAGGACGTCGCGCCGCTCGATGCCGCTGCCGTCGCGCGCATCGTCGCGATCTTCGAGGCGCACGGCGCCGTCGCGAAGGTGTCGTCGATCCACGTGAACGGCTGGTTCGGCGACTGGGACAAGCGCACCACGGCGACGCGACTGCTCGCCGAGCGCTTCGACCTCGACGTGACCGACCCGGTGGTCGCGGCGCAGGTCGTGTACGTCGGTGATTCGCCCAACGACGCGCCGCTGTTCGCCGCCTTCCCGAACGCCGTCGGGGTCGCGAACGTGAACGACTTCCGCGGGCAGCTGCCCGCCGAGCCGACGTGGGTCACGTGCGGGCGCGGCGCGGACGGCTTCGTCGAGCTGGCGCAGGCGCTGCTCGAAGCGCGGCGATGAGCGCGACCGGCGACCGATGAGCGCGCGCGACACGCCCCCGCGGCCCGACAAGCGCAGCCGCCACGAGCGCATCCTGACCGAGGTGCGCACGTCCGCCGCCATCCGCATCTCCGCACTCGCGCGCGAGCTCGGCGTCTCGGGCGAGACCATCCGGCGCGATCTGGCCGAACTCGGCGAGGCCGGTCTGGTGTCGCGCACGTACGGCGGGGCGACCGTGCGCCCGTTCACTGCCGAACCGTCGGTGCACGAACGCGACCGCGCCCGGGTCGACGAGCGCTTCCGCATCGGCGCCGCCGCCGCGGCGCGCGTGGCCGACGGCCAGATCGTGATGATCGACGGCGGCTCGACGACCTTCCAGGTGGCGCGTCACCTCGCCCAGCGCGCGCGGGGCCTCACGGTGCTGACCAACAGCGTGGGTGTCGCCGCGGTGGCGGGCGCCAATCCGACCTTCCGCGTGATGCTGTGTCCGGGCGTGTTCCATGCCCAGGAAGGGGCGGTCCTGGGCGAGGACACGGCGCAGTGGCTGGTTCGCTTCCATGCCCACGTCGCGATCATCGGTGCCAGCGGCGTGACCGGCGAAGGCCCGGTCGACGCGGTGCCGGGGGCCGCGGTCGTCAAGCGCGTGATGATCGACCGGGCCGCCGAGACGTTGCTCGTCGCCGACCACAGCAAGTTCGGTCGCGCGTCGCTCGAGACGGTGTGCGGCTGGAGCGGCATCGGCGTGCTGGTGACCGATCGCGCACCGCCGCCGGCGCTGGCCGATGCCCTGGCCCGCGGGGGCACCGGCTGCGTGGTCGCCTGAGGGCGGTGCCTCGTATCGCGGTTGCGCGGACGCCGTGCGCGGACGCTTTCCCGTAGATTCCGCAGGCTCGCCTCGACGGCCGGCCCGAGGTGACCCTGCGCCGCGGTGCGCGGGTCGCAGGCGTTGCGCTCTCCGAGCCACTTCCGCGCGGTCGCCTTCATGTCCGAAGTCCTGCTGCATCACTTTCCCTCGTCGCCCTTCGCCGAGAAGGCGCGTCTGATGCTCGGCCTGAAGCAGCTCGCGTGGCGCTCGGTGCCGGTGCCGCGGTTGCTGCCCAAGCCCGACCTGATGCCGCTGACCGGCGGCTACCGACGCACCCCGGTGATGCAGATCGGTGCCGACGTCTACTGCGACACGGCGTGCATCGCCCGTGAACTGGAGAAGCGCTTCCCGTCGCCGACGCTGTACCCGCCGGGCACGCGCGGGGTCGCGACGATGCTGACCGCCTGGGCCGACAAGGTGCTGTTCTTCGACGCGGTGGGGGTGGTCTTCGGCACTCACTGCGACAGCGTCCCCGACGACTTCAAGGCCGACCGCATCGCGATGAGCGACGGCGCGATCGATGCCGAGCGCTACAAGGCCGACCTGCCGTTCCTGCAGGACCAGTTCGCGAGCCGCCTCTGGTGGGTCGAGCACGCACTGGACGGCAAGGACTTCGTGCTGGGCGCCGCCCCGAGCCTTGCCGACTTCGCCGTGTACGGGCCGCTGTGGATGCTCGTGAACCGCGTGCCCGAACAGCAGCCGCTCGCCGCTGCGCCGCAGGTGCGCGCGTGGTTCGACCGCGTCGCCGCGATCGGTCACGGGCGCCCGACCGACATGACGCCGCAGGATGCGCTGGCGGTCGCGAAGGCGGCCGAACCCGCGCCGGTGCGCCTGTCGAATCCGCAGTTCGCCGCCGGCTTCGCCGCCGGGCAGGCGGTCGAGGTGATGGCCGACGACTACGGTCGCGATCCGGTGGCCGGCGAACTGGTCGCGATGGACTCGCAACGCATCGTCGTGCGCCGCACGCACGCCGCGACCGGCGCGGTGCACGTGCATTTCCCGCGCGTGAACTTCCGCATCCGCCACGCCTGATTCCACCCCGTCGTCCGGGCGAGCGGCGCGTGCGACGCCGCCGCCACGATGCCCTCCCGGAGGAGAACCGCTCGATGAATCTCGACTTCACGCCCGACGAACTCGCGTTCCGCGACGAGGTGCGCGCCTTCCTGCAGGCGAAGCTGCCGCAGCCGATCGCGGCCAAGGTGCTGGGGCACAAGCGGCTGCAGAAGGACGACTGGGTGGTGTGGCAGCAGATCCTGCACGCGCAGGGCTGGATCGCGCCGCACTGGCCGGTCGAGCACGGCGGCACCGGCTGGAGCGCCGTGCAGCGCCACATCTTCGAGGAGGAGTGCGCGGCCGCCGGAGCGCCGGGCGTGATGGCCTTCGGCGTGCACATGGTGGGCCCGGTCATCTACACGTTCGGCAACGCGCAGCAGAAGGCGCGCTTCCTGCCGCGCATCCTCGCGTCCGAGGACTGGTGGTGTCAGGGCTATTCCGAGCCCGGCGCGGGGTCGGACCTCGCGTCGCTGAAGACGCGCGCGGAGCGCGACGGCGATCACTACGTCGTGAACGGCCAGAAGACCTGGACCACCCTCGCGCAGTGGGCCGACTGGATGTTCTGCCTCGTGCGCACATCGTCCGAGGGCCGCAAGCAGGAGGGCATCAGCTTCCTGCTGATCGACATGCGCTCGCCGGGTGTGACCGTGCGCCCGATCATCACGCTCGACGGCGAGCACGAGGTCAACGAGGTCTGGCTCGAGAACGTCCGCGTTCCGGTCGAGAACCGCGTCGGTGACGAGGGCCGCGGCTGGACGTGCGCGAAGTTCCTGCTGTCGAACGAGCGCACCGGCATCGCCGGCGTGTCGCGTTCGAAGCGCGAGCTCGCCTACCTGAAGCAGATCGCGTCGGCGGAGCGCGCCGACGGCCGACCGCTGATCGACCACCCGCGCTTCCGCGACCGCATCGCGCGCGTCGAGATCGACCTGATGGCGCTCGAGATCACGGTGCTGCGCGTGCTGAGCGCCGAGCGCGGCGGCAAGGCGCTGGGACCGGAGTCGTCGATCCTGAAGATCAAGGGCACCGAGATCCAGCAGGCGCTCACCGAACTGCAGATGGAGGCGGTCGGCCCGTACGCGCTGCCGCACGTGCCGATGGCGTGGGGCGACCGCTGGCTCGGCGAGCGCGTCGGTCCCGAGTACGCCGCGCCGCTCGCGGCGCGCTACTTCAACTACCGCAAGGTCTCGATCTACGGCGGCTCCAACGAGATCCAGCGCAACATCATCGCGCAGGGGGTGCTGGGGCTCTGACGCGCGTTCGCGCGTCGCGGCTTCCCGCGGACACACGCACATGGACTTCGACTACACCGAAGAGCAGCAGCTTCTCGCCGACAGCGTCGAGAAGTTCCTCGAGAAGACCTACACCCCGGAGATGCGCACGCTGATCGTCGGCTCGCGCGAGGGCTTCGGACCCGCGGCGTGGCAGGGCATGGCCGAACTCGGTCTGCTCGGCGTGCCGGTGCCGACCGAGCACGGCGGTTTCGGCGGCGGCGGCGTCGAGACCGCGCTCGTGATGGAGGCCTTCGGTCGTCATCTGGTCGTCGAGCCGTGGATCCCGACGTGCGTGATGGCCGCCACGCTCGTCGCCGCGGCCGGTACCGCCGACCAGAAGCACGAGATCCTCACGCTGCTGCAGGCAGGGCGTCTGAAGCTCGCGTGCGCGTTCACCGAGCCCGGCGGGCGCTACGCGCTGGACCATGTCACGACCACGGCGCGCCAGGACGGCGATTTCTGGGTCATCGACGGCGCGAAGTCGGTGGTGATGCACGGCGACTGCGCCGACCTGTTCATCGTCGCGGCCCGCACGTCGGGCGACGCGACCTCGCCGCACGGCATCAGCCTGTTCTTCGTCAACCCGGGCGAGGACGGCGTGAGCGGCCAGGAGTACCCGCTGTACGACGAGACCCGCGCGGTGGACGTGCGCTTCGACAATGTGCGCGTCGGGATCATCAACCTGATCGGCGTGCGCGACGAGGCGCTGGGCCTGATCGAGCTCGCCGTCGACCGCGCGATCGCCGCGCTGTGCGCCGAGGCCGTGGGCTGCATGGACCGGCTGCACGCGCTGACGCTCGACTACCTGCGCACGCGCCAGCAGTTCGGCATGCCGATCGGACGCTTCCAGGCGCTGCAGCACCGCGCGGTCGACATGCTGATGCACCTCGAGCAGGCGCGCTCGATGGCGCTGCTCGCCGCGATGCGCGTCGACGCGACCGATCCGGTGGCACGCCGGCGCGCGGTGTCCGCCGCGAAGGAACTGATCGGCCGCGCCGGGCGCTTCGTGGGCCAGCAGGCGATCCAGCTGCACGGCGGCATCGGCATGACCGACGAGTACATCGCGGGGCGCTACGTGAAGCGCCTGGCGGCGATCGACACGTGGTTCGGCGATGCCGACCACCATCTCGACCGCTTCCATGCCGCGGGCGCGGCGCAGCCGCCGGTGCTGCTGCCGACGGCACCGCGGTCGAAGTGGAAGACGCTCTGAACCGCCCGCGCGGGCAAGGACTGCGACGACGATGACGATCGATACGGTGGGGGTGGTCGGTGCCGGCCTGATGGGGGCCGAGATCGCGCTGGTGTGCGCGCTGGCGGGGCATCGCGTGCGCCTGGTCGACACGACGCAGGCCGGGCTCGATGCCGCGATGCGGCGGCTGGACGGCGTGCTCGACAAGGGCATCGGGCGCGGCTTCTACACGCCCGAGCAGAAGGACGCGGCGCTCGGGCGCTTGCATCCGACGCCCGACCTCGAAGCGCTGGCGGACTGCGATCTCGTGACCGAGGCGGTGTTCGAGTCCGAGACGGTGAAGGCCGAGGTGTTCGCCACGCTCGACCGCGTGTGCCGGGCCGACGCCTGGCTGCTGTCGAACACGTCGACGATCGCGATCACGACGCTCGCGTCGTACGTCGCGCCGGCGCGACGCGAGCGCTTCGCCGGCACGCACTACTTCTCGCCGGTGTCGCGCATGGCGCTGGTCGAGGTGATCCCCGGCATCGACACCAGCGATGCGACCGTGGAGGCGATCACGGCGTTCTGTCGCGCCATCGGCAAGACGCCGATCCGCGTCAAGGACGTGGTCGGCTTCGCCGTGAACCGCATGCTGCACGTGTTCATGATCGAGGCCTGCCGCCTCGTCGAGGAGGGCGTGTGCACGCCCGAGGAGGTCGACATCGCGTGCCGGCTCGGGCTTGGCCATCCGGTCGGCCCGTTCGAGCTGTCGGACGCCGTGACCAACAGCCTGTGCCTTCAGGCCCAGGAGATCCTGCACGCCGCGTACGGCGAGCGATTCCGCCCGCGGCCGATCCTCAAGCAGATGGTCAAGGCGGGCTACAACGGCAAGAAGGCCGGACGCGGCTGGAAGCGCTACGGGGCCTGACTTGAGCGACCTGATCCACTACGAGGACTTCGAGGTCGGCGCGGTCGCCGATCTCGGCACGCGCGCGGTCGTGCGCGACGAGGTGATCGCGTTCGCGCGCGACTTCGATCCGCAGCCGTTCCACGTCGACGACGCGGCCGCGAAGGCGTCGATGTTCGGCGGCCTGATCGCGAGCGGCTGGCACACGTGCGCGATGGTGATGCGCCTGATGGTGGACTCGCAGTTGTCGCGCACCGCGAGCCTCGGCTCGCCCGGGGTCGACAGCCTGCGCTGGCTGCAGCCGGTGCGCCCCGACGACACGATCCGCGCCCGCGTCACCGTGCTGGACAAGCGCCGCTCGGCGAGTCGCCCGACGCTCGGACTCGTGCGCTTTCGCTGGGAGGTCGAGAACCAGCGCGGGGAGCCGGTGCTGACGATGGAGAGCACCGGGATGATCGCGGTGCGCGACCCCGGCGCGCCGCTCTGATGCGCGGCGCGTCGCCGACCAGCGGAGCGCGGCTGCACGTACTGCTGCGCAAGGAAGAACTCGACGGACTGCGTCTGGCCGGCAAGGTGGTCGTCGTGCTGGACGTGCTGTTCGCGACGACGACGATCGTCACCGCGCTCGCGCGCGGCGCGACCGACGTCATTCCGACCCTCGACGAGTGGAGCGCGCGCGCCCGTGCATCGGAGCTGCCCGAGGGCTCGTTCGTGGCGGCGGGCGAGCTGAACGCGATCACGCTCGACGGCTTCGCACCGCCGACGCCGCTCGCGCTGTCGGAGCACGGCATCGCCGGTCGCACGCTGGTCTACTCGACCACCAACGGCACCGTCGCGATCGAACGCGCGCAGGGCGCCGCGCAGGTGTACGCCGCCGCGCTGGTCAACGCGCAGGCGGTGGTCGACCACGTGATCGCGTCGCACCCGACCGAGACCGTGCTGCTGGTGTGCTCGGGTTCGGCCGGTGCGGTGAACCTCGAGGACCTGGTGGGCGCCGGCTGTCTGGTCGACCTGTTCGCGCGGCACCTGACGCGCGAGGGCGACCTGACCGACGCAGCGCTGTCGGCGCGGGCGGTGTACCTGCAGGCCGACCCGCTCGACGCGCTGATGCGCGCGCGCGTCGGCCGGATGATGCGTGACCAGCAACTGGTGCACGAAGTCGAGTTTGCGGCGCAGCGCAGCGTGCTCGACGTGGTGCCGCGGGTGCACGCGGACGGACGGCTGCGCGCATGAACCTGCGAACGGGGGTGGCGGGCCTCGCGGCGGTCATGCTCGGGGGGTGCGCGTGGATCGGCCCGGCGCTGTCGTCGGACTCGCGCGTCATCGCGTTCGACACGTCGGCGATCGACGAGGACGGACTGGTCGGTCCGCCCGACGGCAAGCGTTCGGTCGCGTACGAGTACTGCGTGCCGAAGGCGCCCGGCCCGCTCGACGAGGTGCGCCGCATCGATCCGACGGCCGAGCCGATGCCGGGCGCACGCGGTCGCATCGGCTGCGGATCCACGCAGGTGCTGGTGCTCGGTTCGACGGTCGGACCGAACTGGCGCGAGCGCCTCGACCGGCTGGCCGCGTTGCCGTACGTGCGCCGCATCCGCGAAGTGCACTTCGAATGACGTCGTGGCGGCGTGTCGGCGTCGCGCTCGTCGCAGCCGCGTGGCTGGCGGGCTGTGCCCCGATCCGACCGGCGGCGCCACCGGATCCGCGCACCGCGTCGATCGCGGGCACGGTGGTGCTGAAGCAGCCCGACACGTGGAAGCCGGGCGTCACCGTGAAGGTGTGGCTGCAGGATCGCTCGCGGGTCGGTGCCCCGGTGCCGGTGCTGCTGGGCGAGGCGGTGATCGAAGGACGCACGGCACCGCCGCCGATCCCGTTCACCGTGCGCTACGACCCGGCGCAGGTACGCCCCGACGCGAGCATCGTGCTGTACGTGCGCGTGATCGACGGGGATCGGGTCACGCACCTGAACACGACGGTGTTTCCGGCGATCACGCGCGGCTGCACCGCCGACTGCGAGATCGCGCTCGACCGGATCCGCTGAACTCCGCCGGCCGCTGTCGTCGGCGTTTCCGATCTCTCTGCCAAGGAGTCCGCCATGCTGCTGCGTGATCTGCTGCCTGCCGACCTGTTCGCCGGTCGGACCGTGTTCGTGACCGGAGGCGGCTCCGGCATCAATCTGGGCATCGCGCGCGCGTTCGCGGCGCTCGGCGCGAACGTCGCGCTGTGCGGCCGCACGCAGGCGAAGCTCGATGCGGCGCGGGCCGAGCTCGAGGCGCTCGGCGCCAAGGTGTTCGCGCAGACCGCCGATGTGCGCGATGCGCCGCGTCTGGCCGAGGTGATCGCGCAGACCGCGCAGTTGCTCGGGGCGATCGACGTGCTCGTGTGCGGTGCCGCCGGCAACTTTCCGATCCCGGCCGAGGCGTTGTCGACCAACGGCTTCAAGTCGGTGGTCGACATCGACCTGCTCGGGTCCTTCAACGCGACGCGCGCGGCGTTCGACCAGCTCGCCCGTACGCGCGGCAACGTGATCTTCGTGTCGGCCGGCATGGCCTACGTGCCGTATCCGTACCAGGCGCACGTCGGCGCCGCCAAGGCCGGCATCGACATGATGATGAAGAACCTTGCCCTCGAGTGGGGCCGCCACGGCATCCGCCTCAACAGCATCGTGCCCGGCCCGATCGAGGGCACCGAGGGCATGAAGCGGCTCGGTGGCGACAGCTTCGAGCGGGCGCGCAGCCGTGCGATTCCTCTCGGGCGCTACGGCACGACCGAGGAGATCGGGCAGGCGGCGGTGTTCCTGGCGTCACCGCTCGCGGCCTACGTCACCGGTTGCGTGCTGGTCGTCGACGGCGGGTCGAACCTCGTGGGCTCGCTGCCGTTTCGCGAAGCGATCGACGCGATGCACGCCGACGCGCTCGACGCGACGACACGGCGCGACTGAACCGGTGCGACCGCGGCGGCGCGCGAAGCGCGGTCGCGGCGCGCCGGCGCGCGTGAACTTGCGCGCGCGGCCGACGTCCACCTGCCGTCGCTCCTTTCGTCGAGATCTCCGATGCGCCCCGTCCTTCGCCTCGTCGTCGTGCTGTGCCTCGCGTCGGGCTTCTGCGCCGAGGTCCTGGCGCAGGACTGCAGCAAGCCGAAGAGCAACACCGAGCGGCTGATCTGCAGCAACGACCGCGTCGCTGCGGCGTCGGAGCGTCTGGCGTTCGCCTTTCTCGCCGCGTATCGCCGCATGACCACCGACGACGCCCGCGATGCCATGCGGCGCGACCAGCGACAGTGGGAGGAAGGCACGCGCAATGCCTGTCCGGACGTGCCGTGCCTGCTGCAGGCGTACGACGAACGCACGTTGCTGCTCGAGCAGAACTGACGCGCGCGGGCCGGGCGCCGCCGGTGCGGTAGGGTCCGCCCGGCAGAACGCGCGGCCGTCGACCTCCCGGGTCGCGCCGGACCGCGCGTCGCCGACGGGAGGACACGGTGGAGATTCCACGCAACACGCTGAAGGCGGCCCTCGCGCGCGGGCAGACGCAGATCGGCTGCTGGCTGAGCATGGCCAGTCCGGCGGCCACCGAGATCTGTGCCGGTGCGGGCTACGACTGGCTGCTGATCGACATGGAGCACGCGCCCAACGATCTGCCGGACCTGCACCGGCACCTGCTCGCGGCGTCGGCGTATCCGGCGCATCCGGTGGTGCGCCCGCCGGTGCACGACCCGATCTGGATCAAGCGTCTGCTCGACATCGGCGCGCAGACGCTGCTGCTGCCGATGATCGAGAGTGCGCAGGCCGCCCGCGAGGCCGTGGCGGCGTCGCGCTATCCGCCGCGCGGCAGTCGCGGCGTGTCGACGAACTCGCGCGCGAACCGCTACGGGCGCGTCGACGACTGGTTCGGGCAGGCCGACGGCGAGACCTGCGTGCTCGTGCAGATCGAGTCGCGTGCCGGCGTCGAGGCGCTCGACGCCATCGCGGCGACCGACGGCATCGACGGCGTGTTCATCGGCCCGCAGGACCTGGCCGCGAGCTACGGCCACCTCGGTGATCCCGCCGCGCCGGAGGTGCAGGCGGTGATGGCGGACGTGGTCGCACGGGTGCGCGCCGCCGGCAAGGCCGCGGGCATCCTCGCGTTCGCGGAGGCCGACGCGAAGCGCTGGATCGCCGCCGGCGCGACCTTCGTCGCGGTGACGTCGGACCAGTTCCTGCTGTCGCGGGAGAGCGCGGCGGTCGCGCGACGATTCCGCGACTGAGCCCCCGGGTCGGCACCGCCGCGGGGCAGGGCACGCGCGAGCGCACCGTGGCATCGCACCCGGTTGACGCTCGTGCGACGCGACCCATACGCTCCGGGCATCCGAATGCGGCGGGGCGGCGCTCGGGATCACCGACGCACCACGCCGGACACGAGGCAAGGGGAGAGCATCCATGACGCATGCGTCGACGACGCGTCGCGCGGGGGTCCGCGCGGCGATGGCGGTCCTGGGGGCCACGATGGCCGCCGCCGTGGTGGCCGAGGACAAGGTGCCGGCCGGCACGTCGTTCCCGATGGGCGAGCAGCACACGATCCTCGACCTGAAGCCCGCGAACCCGAAGCGGGTATTCGTGCTCGAGCCGATCTTTCCGGCGCTCGTCGCGAGCAAGGTGTGGATCATCGACGGCGCGGCGCAGAAGCTCGAGGCGACCATGTCGGCCGGATACACGCCGAACTTCGCGATCGCGCCCGACCAGTCCAAGCTCTATCTGTTCGACACGTACTGGTCGATGGGCTACCGCGGCACGCGCCGCGATGTCGTCACCATCTACGACGGCAAGAAGCTCACGGTCGACGCCGACGTCGACCTGCCCGGCGGCCGCTTCCTGGTCGTGCCGAAGAAGCAGAACGCCGAGGTGTCCACCGACGGGCGCTTCGTCTACTCGTACAACCTCGCGCCGTCGACGACGGTCAGCGTGGTGGACACGAAGTCACGCAAGGTGGCCGGGGAAATCGAGGTGCCGGGCTGCGGGATGATCCTGCCGTCCGGTCCGACGCGGTTCTCCGCCGTGTGCTCGGACGGCACGCTGTACACCGTGAAGTTCGACCCGGCGACGATGAAGACGCAGACCATGCGCGACGGTCCGTTCTTCGACGCCGAGAACAATCCGGTG
>JALORJ010000313.1 GCA_025459035.1 Burkholderiales bacterium | reverse complement strand
CGAATGGGTCGCGCAGCTGCCGAAGCAGGCCGCGTGATGGGCGCCGACGCGAGCCTGCTGGTCGAACTGTTCGTCGAAGAGCTCCCGCCGAAGGCCCTGCGGCGGCTGGGCGACGCGTTCGCGAACACCCTGGCCGATGCGCTGCGCGCGCAGGGCCTGGCGCCGGCGAGTGCGGTGGTCACGCCGTTCGCGTCGCCGCGCCGGCTGGCCGTGCACGTGACCGATGTCGCGTCGCGCGCGCCCGACCGGTCGGTGTCGCAGAAGCTGATGCCGGTCGCGGTCGGGCTCGACGCCGCGGGGCAGCCGACGCCCGCGCTGCTGAAGAAGCTCGCGGCGCTCGGGGTCGATGCCGGCGCGGTGCCGGCGCTCGTGCGGCGCGACGACGGCAAGGCCGAGGCGCTGTGGTTCGACAGCGTCGCGGCCGGCGTCACGCTCGCCGAAGGGCTGCAGAAGGCGCTCGACGACGCGATCGCGAAGCTGCCGATCCCGAAGGTCATGACCTATCAGCCGCCGACCGGCGCGCTGCCCGGCTGGAGCAGCGTGCAGTTCGTGCGGCCGGTGCACGGCCTGGTCGCGCTGCACGCCGACGCGGTGGTGCACGTGTCCGCGCTGGGCCTGACGGCCGGTCGCGACACGCACGGCCATCGCTTCGAAGCCGCGTTCGATCCGGTGGTGATCCAGCACGCCGATCGCTACGCGATGCGGCTGGCGGACCACGGCGCGGTGATCGCGAGCTTCGATGCGCGCCGCGCCGAGATCGCGCGGCAGGTGGCCGACGCCGCCGCACGCGAAGGCCTGACGGCCGTCGACGACCCCGCGCTGCTCGACGAGGTCACGGCGCTGGTCGAGCGCCCGAACGTGCTGGTGGGGCAGTTCGACGCGGCCTTCCTCGACGTGCCGCAGGAATGCCTGATCCTGACGATGAAGGCCAACCAGAAGTACTTCCCGCTGCTCGACGCGCAGGGGCGGCTGACCAACCGCTTCCTGATCGTGTCGAACATCCGCCCGGCGGATGCGTCGGCCGTGATCGGCGGCAACGAGCGCGTCGTGCGTCCGCGGCTGGCCGACGCGAAGTTCTTCTTCGACCAGGACCGGCGCCAGACGCTGGCGTCGCGCGTGCCGGGGCTGGCGAAGGTCGTCTACCACGGCAAGCTCGGGTCGCAGGGCGAGCGCGTGGAGCGGGTGCGGGCGATCGCGCGCAGCGTCGCGCAGGCGCTCGGCGGCGACGTGCTCGCGGCACGCGCCGACCGCGCCGCGATGCTCGCGAAGACCGATCTGCTGACCGACATGGTCGGCGAGTTCCCCGAGCTGCAGGGCGTGATGGGCGGCTACTACGCGCGCCACGACGGCGAGGACGCCGCGGTGGCCGAAGCCATCGAGGACCACTGGCGCCCGCGCTTCGCCGGCGATGCGCTGCCGCGCGGCGATGTCGGCGTCGTGCTGGCGCTGGCCGACAAGCTCGAGACGCTGGTCGGGCTGTTCGGCATCGGCCAGGTGCCCACCGGCGACAAGGACCCATTCGCGCTGCGACGCCACGCGCTGGGTGTGATCCGGCTGCTGGTCGAGGCCAGGCTGCCGCTGGACTTCGACGCGCTGGTCGACGGCGCACGGGCCGCGTTCGGCGAGCGCTTCGCGGCCTTCGACGCGACCGCGCTGACCGACTTCGTGTTCGACCGCTTCGCCGGCAACCTGCGCGAGCAGGGCTTCACCACGCAGGAGGTCGATGCGGTGCTGTCGCAGCGGCCGATGCGCTTCGCCGACGTGCCCGCGCGGCTGAAGGCCGTGCAGGTGTTCGCGACGCTGCCCGAGGCCGCGAGCCTTGCCGCTGCCAACAAGCGCGTGGGCAACATCCTGCGCAAGGCCGACGGCGACGTGCGCGCGACGGTCGATGCCGCGCTGCTGCGCGAGCCGGCCGAAGCCGCGCTGTCGCAGGCGCTCGCGTCGACCGCGCCGGACGCCGATGCGGCCTTCGCGCGTGGCGACTACACGGCGTCGCTGCTGACGCTGGCGGGCCTGCGCGGGCCGGTCGACACATTCTTCGAGCAGGTGATGGTCAACGCCGACGATCCGGCGCTGCGCGCGAACCGGCTGGGGCTGCTCGCGGCCCTGCACGCGTCGATGAACCGCGTGGCCGACCTGTCGCGACTGGCCGCGTGAGCCCGCCATGAAGCTCGCGATCCTCGACCGCGACGGGGTCATCAACCAGGACAGCGACCAGTTCATCAAGTCGCCGGACGAATGGCGCCCGATCCCCGGCAGCCTCGAAGCCATCGCGCGGCTGAACCACACCGGCTACCGCGTCGTGGTCGCGACCAACCAGTCGGGCATCGGCCGCAGCCTGTTCGACATGGCGACGCTCAACGCCATCCACGACAAGATGTTCCGGCTGCTCGGGCATGTCGGCGGCCGCATCGACGCGGTCTTCTACTGCCCGTGCGCGGCCGACACGCAGTGCGAATGCCGCAAGCCGAAGCCCGGCATGTTCCTCGACATCGCCGCGCGCTTCGGCATCGACCTGGCCGGTGTGCCGAGCGTCGGCGACTCGCTGCGCGACCTGCAGGCCTCGGCGGCCGTCGGCGCGCAGCCGATCCTCGTCAAGAGCGGCAAGGGCCGGCGCACCCTCGAAGCCGGCGGGCTGCCGACCGGCACGCTGATCTACGACGACCTCGCCGCGGCCGTGCGTGCGTGGACCGGCGCGTGACGCGTGCGGCGCCGGCGTCGCCGCCGCTCGGCGTGATCGTGCGCTCGGCCGTGTTCGCGCTCGCGCAGGCCGCGACCACCGTGGTGTTCGCGATCGCGTCGCTGTTCACGTGGCCGCTGCCGCCGTTCGCGCGCTACCGCGTCATCACGCAGTGGACGCGCATCCAGCTGTGGCTGCTCGACGCGATCTGCGACATGCGCTGGCGCGTGCTGCATGCCGAGCGCATCCCGACGCAGCCGGCCGTCGTGCTGTCGAAGCACCAGTCGGCGTGGGAGACGCTCGCCTTCCAGAAGATCTTTCCGCCGCAGGTCTGGGTGCTCAAGCGCGAGCTGCTGCGCGTGCCGTTCTTCGGCTGGGGCCTGGCGATGCTCAGCCCGGTCGCGATCGACCGCGCGAGCGGGCGGCAGGCACTCAAGCAACTCGTCGAGCAGGGACGCGAGCGCATGGCGCGCGGCTTCTGGGTGGTGATCTTTCCCGAGGGCACGCGCGTGCCGCCGGGGCAGCGCGGCGAGTACCGCATCGGCGGTGCCTGGCTCGCGGCCGCCACCGGTGCCGTGGTCGTGCCGGTCGCGCACAACGCGGGGACCGTGTACGGTCGCAACGCGTTCATCAAGTGGCCCGGCACGATCACGGTCAGCATCGGCCCGACGATCGACGGCCGCGGCCGTCGGGCAGACGACATCCTGAAGCAGGTGGAGACGTGGATCGAGGACGAGATGCCGCGGCTCGGCTCGGCACGGGTCTGATCGCCGACCTGTTCCCGACC
>JALORJ010000029.1 GCA_025459035.1 Burkholderiales bacterium | reverse complement strand
CGCCGCTCGGCGTTGCGAAGGCTCGCCGTGGAGCCCGCCACGGCTGCGCTTCGCGCCTTGATCGACACCGCCAGTCGCGCTCGCTCGGGCGCGGCGAATTCCTTCACAGGTTCTGAGGCTGCGCACGGTGCAGGCGGCGCGCGGTGCAGACGCACGGTCGGACACGGTGATCGCCGCGACCGCGCGCTTGCTCGCCGGGCCCGGCGGGCGCCGGGTGCTGCGATGGCTGCTGGTGCTGGCCGCCGCCGCGGTGCTCGCGCTGGCGACGCGGGCCTACCTCGACCCCGCGGCCATCATCGATCTGGCGAACACGCAGCTGTGCGGGATGCCGGCGCCCGTGCCCGACCGCGGCTGAACGGCAGGATCGATCGCCGAAGGCGTGGACCGACCCCGCGCCGCTTGTTCGGGAAATTCGAAAGACACGGTCACGAACCTCCGCTTTGATCGCGTGACGGACGCCCCTAACTTGGCAGCGTGACGACGCAACGTCGTTCAACGCATCGCAACAAGGAGGGTTCCCCCGTGCTCACGATCCGCAAGGCCGAAGACCGCGGCCACGCCAACCACGGCTGGCTCGACAGCCATCACACGTTCAGCTTCGCGAGCTACCACGACCCGCGCGAGATGGGCTGGGGCCCGCTGCGCGTGATCAACGAGGACCGTGTCGCGCCCGGCATGGGCTTCGGCACGCATCCGCACCGCGACATGGAGATCATCAGCTACGTCATCGACGGCGCGCTCGAGCACCACGACACGATGGGCACGGGCGCGGTGATCCGCCCCGGCGACGTGCAGCGCATGAGCGCCGGGACCGGCGTCGCGCACAGCGAGTACAACCATTCGCGCGACCACGGCGTGCACTTCCTGCAGATCTGGGTCGAGCCGGCGCAGCGCGGCATCCCCCCGAGCTACGAGCAGAAGCACTTCGCCGATGCCGAGAAGCGCGGTCGGCTGCGTCTCGTGGCCTCGCCCGACGGCGCCGACGGCTCGGTGACGATCCACCAGGACGCGCGTCTGTACGCGAGCGTGCTGGCCGCGAACGACGCGCCGCTCGTGCATGCGCTGGCGCCGGGCCGCAAGGCGTACGTGCACGTGGTCAAGGGCCGGGTCGAGGTCAACGGCGCTGCGCTGGCGACCGGCGACGGCGCCAAGGTGCAGGGCGAAGCGACGCTCGCGTTCAAGGCCGCGAACGACGCCGAGTTCCTCGTGTTCGACATGCTTGCCTGAGAGGACGCCCGCCATGACCACGCTCTTCGACCCGCTGGCCGCCGGCCGTATCGCGCTGACCAACCGCATCGTGATGGCGCCGATGACGCGCTCGCGCGCGCTGCCCGACGGCTCGCCGTCGCCGCTGCATCCGACGTACTACGCCCAGCGCGCCGGTGCGGGCCTGATCGTCTCCGAGGGCATCTGGCCGGTGCCCACCGGCAAGGGCTATCTCGGCACGCCGGGCCTGTACACCGAGGCGCACGTCGCCGGCTGGAAGGCCGTGACCGACGCCGTGCACGCGGCCGGCGGGCGCATCGTCGCGCAGATCATGCACAGCGGGCGCATCGGCGATCCGTCGTTCCTGCCCGACGGCGAGATTCCGGTCGCGCCGTCGGCGGTGCGACCGAAGGGCCGGTCGTACACGCTCGCCGGCATGCGCGACCACGTCACGCCGCGCGCCCTCGACGCGGCCGAGATCCCCGGCGTGATCGCCGGCTACGCGCAGGCCACGCAGCGCGCGCTCGATGCCGGCTTCGACGGGGTCGAGCTGCACGCGGCGTCGGGCTATCTGCCGATGCAGTTCCTCAGCTCGGGCACCAACCTGCGCACCGACGCGTGGGGCGGTTCGGCGACCGCACGCGCGCGCTTCATCGTCGAGACGCTGGATGCGATGGCGGGCGTCGCCGGCCCCGACCGTGTCGGCATCAAGCTGTCGCCCGAGATGGCCTTCAACGACATCAGCGACGCCGATCCGGTCGACACCTACGGCACGCTGGTCTCGGCCATCGGCGCCAAGGGGCTCGCCTATCTGCACGTGGCGCTGTTCGGTTCGCCGACCGACTGGCACGCGCTGCTGCGGCCGCGCTTTCGCGGCGCGTACCTCGCGGGCGGCGGGCTCACGCAGGCGAGCGCGACCGCGCTGCTGGCCGAGGGCCGCGCCGACGCGGCCGTCTTCGGCGCGCCGTTCATCGCCAACCCCGACCTGCCGACGCGCTTCGCCCGCGGCGTCGCGCTGGCCACGCCCGACAGCAGCACGTACTACGCGGGCGGCGAGAAGGGCTACATCGACTATCCGATGGCCGCGTGATCGACCTGACGATGCGGGACCGCGGCGCGCGGTCGGCACGCCCGCGTTGGCCGCGGGGGGATGCCGCCAGCGGGCGTGAAGATCCTTGCCGCGTGGCGGCGAGAGCGCTATAAACGATCAAAGTGTTGGATTCAGGGGGGGCTGTCGTTCGCGGCGCCCCCGGATCCTGACCGCCGACACAGGCGGCAAGCACTCACGGTTGTCCTTCGCGCCCGACTTCTCCAGGAGATCTTCGATGACTCGCAGTCTTGTCCGCACCGCGCTGGTGGCTGCCCTCGGGCTGGCACCGCTCGTCAGCCACGCCGCCGTCTTGTTCAGTGACGACTTCAACGCCGAGAACGGCGGCGCCGCGTCCCTCGGCTACACGGGATTCGCCGCCTGGACGATCAGCGCCGGCAGTGTCGACCTGATCGGCAACGGCAGCTTCGACTTCTATCCGGGCAACGGCCTGTACGTCGATCTTGACGGCAGTACCAGCGATGCCGGGACGATGACGACCGCGGCGGAGTTCGCGCTGCTGCCCGGCACGTACCAGCTGTCCTTCCTGCTGGGCAACAACGGCAACGGCTCCAACCGCTTCGATGTGTCGGTGGGTGGTGCCTTCAGCGAGGCGTTCACGAAGCAGGGCAACACGCTCGAATCGATCTCGCGCACCTTCAGCGTGACCTCCGCGACGGTCGGTCGCATCGTGTTCGCGCACGCCGGCGGCGACAACGCGGGCGCGATCATCGACGACGTCAAGCTCGAAGCGCTACGCGTCGTACCCGAGCCGTCGACCTGGGCGTTCGCCGCGCTCGGGCTGGGCCTGGCCGCCGCCGCGACGCGCCGCCGCTCGGCCGCCTGACGCCGCCCCCCGCGCAGCCCGCCCGACCCGGGTACGGCTGCGCGGCGCCCGCCGCCGGTTCCCGGTGTGCGGGCGTGATGCTCGCGGCGTCGGCCCGCCGCGAGGGGCGTGGCGCAGGCGCCACGCAGTCGACCGGCTCGCCCCGAGTCGCCCGGCCGCCTCGGCACGCGTGCCGACATCGGCCTGACGTACTCCCGCGGCGCCGACCTCGCCAACCCTGCGCCGGTCATGACCGGCGGCCTGTCGACCTGCGGGTCCGGCGGGCCGCCGGGGCGGGCGCACGACGATCGGGCGCACGACGATCGGGCGCACGACGATCGGGCGCGAACGTCACCCGCCCGCGACGGTCTGCGACAGGCGCGTGCTCGCTCTTGCCGCGCGCGCTCCCGTCCCCCCGGCCTTTCCCGAACCGATGCTCGAACTCGATCGCGTCACGCGCCGCTACCCGGACGCGAACGGCGGCACGCGCGCCGTGCTCGACGCGGTCGACCTCACGGTGGCGGCCGGCGAGTTCGTCGCCATCACCGGTGAGTCCGGCGTCGGCAAGTCGACGCTGCTGAACCTGATGGCGGGGCTCGACCGGCCCGACGGCGGCGCGGTGCGGCTCGACGGCACCGACCTGGCGACCCTCGGCGACGATGCACTGACCCGGCTGCGCCGCACCCACCTGGGCTTCGTGTTCCAGGCTTTCCACGTGCTGCCGTACCTCAGCGTCGCGCGCAATGTCGCGCTGCCGCTCGCGCTGCAGGGGGTCGACACGCGCGAGACCTCCGACCGGGTCGCGGCGATGCTTGCGGCCGTCGGCCTGCACGCGCGCGCCGGCAGCCTGCCGCGCGAGCTGTCCGGCGGCGAACTGCAGCGCGTCGCGATCGCCCGCGCGCTGGTGCACCGCCCGCGCCTGGTGCTGGCCGACGAGCCGACCGGCAACCTCGACCCCGAGAACGCCGCGACGGTGCTCGATCTGCTGCGCACGACGCTGGCCGCCAGCGGTGCCGCGTGCGTGCTGGTCACGCATTCGCGGCTCGCGGCCGCCACTGCCGCGCGCCATCTGCATCTGACCGCCGCCGGCTTCGGCGCGCCGCCCGCGTGAGCCGCACCGCGCCTGCGCTGCGTGTCGGGACGCCGTGGCCGGCACTCGTCGCGGCACCGTTCGTCGCGCACCCGCTGCGCTACGCGGTCGCCGTGCTGGCGATCGCGATCGGCGTCGCGCTCGGCCTTGCGGTGCAGCTGGTCAACGGCGCCGCGGTCGGGGAGTTCGCCGCCGCGGCACGTCAGGTGGCGGGTGACGCCGATCTGGTCGTGCGCGGCGCGCGCGCCGGCTTCGACGAGTCGCTCTACACCGCCGTCGCGCGCCATCCCGATGTCATCGTCGCGAGCCCCGGGGTCGAGATCGACGCGAAGCTCGCCGGCCGCGACGCGGTGCTCGCACTCGCTGGCGTCGACCTGTTCCGCGCGTCGCAGCTGCAGCCGGGATGGCTGGCCGACGACGCCGATCCGCTCGACCTGCTGCGCGACGACACCGTGTTCCTGTCCGCCACGGCGCTCACGCAGCTGGGTGTGCAGGTCGGCGACACGATCGCGCTGCAGGCCGGGCTGGGCACGGTACGACTGCGCGTGGCCGGCACGCTCGCCACCGGCTCGGGCGCGCGCGGCGTGCTCGACATCGCGGCCGCGCAGACGCACTTCGGTCGGCTCGGTCGGCTGACGCGCATCGACGTGCGGCTGCGCGACGGCGTGAGGCCCGCGGCGTTCGCGGCAGCGCTCGCCCTGCCGCCCGGCGTGGTCGCCGAGCGTCCCGAGGCCGACGGCGACACGACCGCGCGCATGACCCGCGCGTACCGCGTGAACCTGAACGTGCTCGCGCTGGTGGCGCTGTTCACCGGCGCGCTGCTGGTGTTCTCGACGCAGGCGCTCGCGGTCGCGCGCCGGCGCGCACAGCTCGCGCTGCTGCGGGTGCTCGGCTGCACGCGCGGTCAGGTCGTCGCGCTGCTGCTGGCCGAAGGCGCGGTCGTCGGTGCCAGCGGTGCGCTGCTCGGCGTGGCGGCCGGCATCGGCCTCGCGGCGCTGGCGCTGCGCTTCGTCGGCGCGGACCTTGGCGCCGGCGTGTTCCGCGGTATCGCGCCGACATTGCAGATCGATCCGATTGCCACCGCCGTGTTCGGCGTGTGCGGCTTCGCGGCCGCCGTCGCCGGCAGCGTCGCGCCGGCGCTCGAGGCGGCGCGAGCGCGCCCGGCGGCGGCGCTGAAGGCGGGCGACGATGCGCGCGCGTTCGATGCGTTGCGCGCGCCGTGGCCCGGCGTCGCGCTGCTGGCCGCGGGGGCCGTCGCGGTGCTGCTGCCGCCGGTCGACGGACTGCCGCTGTTCGGCTACGGCGCGATCGCGGCGCTGCTGCTCGGCACGATCCTGCTGCTGCCGCGCGCGACGCGCGCGCTGCTCGGGCTGCTGCCGACGTTGCCTGGCGTGCCGGCCACGCTCGCGAGTGCGCGACTGCGGGCGTTCCCGGCGCAGGCGGCGGTGAGCCTGGCCGCGATCGTCGCCGCGGTGAGCCTGATGACGGCGATGGCGATCATGGTGGCGTCGCTGCGCACGTCGCTGGTCGACTGGCTCGACGGCATCCTGCCCGCCGATCTCTACCTGCGCGCCGGCGGCGTCGGCGACTCGGCCTTCCTGTCGCCCGACGATCAGGCGCGGCTGCGCGCGATCGACGGGGTCGGGCGCATCGAGTTCCTGCGCTGGGTGTCGCTGCGGCTTGCGGCCGCGCAGCCGCCCGTCGTGGTGCTCGCGCGCGACCACGTCGACGCCGACGCCGAAGCGCGCCTGCCGCTGGTGTCGGCGATCGCCCCGGCGCGCGACGCCACGCCGCGCGCGTGGATCAGCGAGCCGATGGCGGCGCTGCACCGGCTGGGCCCCGGCGACACGCTCGCGCTGCCGCTGGGCGACGGCACGACGCGCTTCGTGGTGGGCGGCATCTGGCGTGACTACGCGCGACCGGCGGGGGCGGTGCTGATCGACCGCGCGCGCTACATCGCCGCGACCGGCGACCGCACCGCCAACGACGCCGGCCTGTGGCTGGCCCCCGGGGCAGCCCCGGGCGCGGTGCGCGCTGCGGTCACCGCGCTTGCGCCCGACGGCATCGAGCGCATGACCCCGGCGGACATCCGCGCGCTGTCGCTGCAGGTCTTCGACCGCACCTTCTTCGTGACGTACGCGCTCGAGGCCGTGGCCGTCGCGATCGGACTGCTCGGGTTGTCGAGCGCGGTCGGCGCCGAAGTGCTCGCGCGCCGGCGCGAGTTCGGCATGCTGCGGCACATCGGGGTGACGCGCGGCGAGATCGCGCGCGTGCTCGCGTTCGAGGGGGCGGCCGTCGGCGGTGTCGGGCTCGCGGTCGGCGGCGCGCTCGGCTTCGCGATGAGCCTGATCCTGATCCACGTCGTGAACCGCCAGTCGTTCCACTGGGGCATGACCGTCGACGTGCCGTGGGGCGCGCTCGCGACGTTCGCGGCGGCGCTGCTGGGCCTGGCGACCCTGACGGCGCTCGCGAGCGGGCGTCAGGCACTCGGCGCCGACGTGGTGCGCGCGGTCAAGGAGGACTGGTGAGCGCGCGCCGCCGCTGGCTCGCGCGCGCCGCCGCGCGACTTGCCGTCGCGCGACTTGCCGTCGCGGCGAGCGCACCGCTGGCACCCGGTGCGCGATGGCGAGCGATCGGCGGGCTGCTGGCGGCACCCGCGGCAACCGATGTCGCCGCCGACGCCGGCGACGTCGACGCCGCCGCGCCGTACCCCGACGTGCGCGTCGGCGAGCGCTTCGTGTTCCCGCGCGATCACGGCGCGCATCCGGCCTATCGCACCGAATGGTGGTACGCGACCGGCTGGCTGCGCACCGCCGACGGCCGCGATCTCGGCGTGCAGATCACCTTCTTCCGCAATCGACCGCGGCTGCAGGAAGGCAGCGCGAGTCGCTTCGCGCCGACGCAGCTCGTCTTCGCGCACGCCGCCATCGCCGATCCGGCGCACGGGCGGCTGCGCCACGACCAGCGCGCTGCGCGCAGCGGCCTGGGCCTCGCGCACGCGGCGCTCGACACGACCGATGTCGCCGTCGACGGCTGGACGCTGGTGCTCGACGGCGACCGCTATCGCACCCGCATCGCGGCGCGCGACTTCACGCTGGCGCTCGTGCTGCGCGCGAGCGGAGCGGTGCTCGCGCAGGGCGTCGACGGCACCAGCCGCAAGGGCCCGCGCGAGACGCAGGCGAGCCGCTACTACAGCCGCCCGCAGCTCGACGTGACCGGCGAAGTGACCCTCGCAGGCGGCGCGGCGGTCGCGGTGACCGGGCGCGCGTGGCTCGACCACGAATGGTCGAGCGAGATCCTCGACGCCGATGCGGTGGGCTGGGACTGGACCGGTCTCAACCTCGACGACGGCGGCGCCCTGACCGCGTTTCGCATCCGCGATGCCGACGGTGGCGTGCGCTGGGCCGGCGGCAGCCTGCGCGACGCGGCCGGCCGGGTGCAGGTGTTCGCGCCGCGCGACGTGCGCCTGGCGCCGCTGCGCACGTGGACCAGTGCGCGCACCGGCGCCCGCTATCCGGTCGCGATGCGCATCGACGTGCCGGGCCGCGCGCTGATCCTCGAGCCGCTGCTCGACGACCAGGAGCTCGACGCGCGTGCCAGCACCGGCACCGTCTACTGGGAGGGCGCCGTGCGCGCCCGCGACGCGGACGGCCGCGCCGCAGGCCGCGGCTATCTGGAACTGACGGGCTACTGGCGGCCGGTGAAGCTGTAGCGGGGTGACGCGCCGCGGGCGCGACGCCCTGCGGCCACGAACGTCATGTCTGTCTACCTGTCCCGAACGATCGCTTCACCGGGCGGGCGCCGAGACTGGCGCCGTCGCCTGCAGATTGTCGAAGACCTGGCCGAGCGCATGCGCCGCGACGTCGCCGAGCTCGACACGTTGATCGGCGAGGTGCTGCCCGCGAGTCGGCTCGATGCCGACGCGCTGCCGATGACGGTGGCGCCGGTCGACCTGCACACGCTCGCCGTCTCCGTCGCGGCCGACCATCCGCAGGTGCACGTGAGCGGTGATGCGGTGAGCGTCGACGGTGACGCACGCCTGCTGCAGCGTCTGCTGGGTAACCTGCCTCACCCGAGGGCCTGCGAAGCGCGCCGGCGCGCGCGCTTCACGTTTCTTTACCTGCGCCACATCTTCGCGACAGGGGCGACGTCGACACTGGGTGCGTCGCCGGCATCCGGCCGGTGCGTCCCCTGAAGGAGTTCCAGACATGTCGCGCAATCACCCGATCCGTCCCGAAGACCCCGTCAACGCAGGTGCGTCGCCGAGTCAGCGTCATGGCCGTCGCCGCTGGCTGCGTCGCCTCGCGATCGGCGGCACGGCTGCCGCGCTGCTGGCCGGCGGCGGCGCGTTCGTCGCGCACGCGCACGGCGGCCCCGACGGCCCGTTCCCGATGCTCGGCGGCCCCGGCCCGATGGGCCGTTCCACTGCCTTCGATCCCGACGAGATGCGCGCCCGCGCCGAGTGGAGCGTCGAGCGGATGCTGAAGAAGGTCGACGCGACCGACGCGCAGACGCAGCGCATCAAGCAGATCGTCGGCACGACGTTGCGCGAACTGGAAGGGCTGCACGCGCAGCACCGCGCCAACCGTGACGCGATGACGAAGCTGCTCGCCGCCGACACGATCGACCGCGCCCAGCTCGAAGCCGTGCGCGCGGCCGAGATGCAGCTTGCCGATCAGGCGTCGAAGCGGATGACGCAGTCGGTCGCCGACGCGGCCGAGGTGCTGACCGCGGCGCAGCGCGCGAAGCTCGTCGACCTGATGGGCAGGCACCGCGGCTGATCCAGGCCGTCCCGGGGCCGCACCCTGCGGCCCCGCCCCTCGCCGCCGCGCCCGTTCGGCGGTGACCCCGCGAATCGATCCTGCCGTGTGCGGTCGTCCGGCCGCCACGGCGTGCGGAGGCACGCATGCTCCCCGTCGTCTTCTCGGTGTTCGTCTTCTGTTTCGTCCTCGAACGGCTGCGCCCGGGCTGGGCCTTGCCCAAGGTGCGCACGTGGCCGCTGCGCGTGCTCGCGATCAACGCGGTGCAGCTCGGCGTCGTCGTGCTGGCGGGCTTCACGTGGGAGCGCTGGCTCGGCAGTGCGTCGGTGTTCCATCTGTCCGATCACGTGCCGGCGTGGGCGGGCGGGCTGATCGCGTACTTCATCGCGACCTTCGTCTTCTACTGGTGGCACCGCTGGCGTCACGAGTCGGATCTGCTGTGGCGGCTGTTCCACCAGATCCATCACAGCCCGCAGCGGCTCGAAGTGATCACGTCGTTCTACAAGCACCCGGGCGAGATGGTCGTGAACTCGATCCTCGGCAGCCTGCTCGTCTACACGCTGCTGGGCCTGTCACCGGCTGCCGGCGCGGCCTACACGCTGTGCACTGCGCTGGGCGAGTTCGTCTACCACACGAACATCCGCACACCGCGCTGGCTGGGATTCTTCTTCCAGCGACCCGAGATGCACCGCATCCACCATCAGCACGGGCGGCATCGCAACAACTACGGCGACATCGTCTGGTGGGACATGCTCTTCGGCACCTACGAGAACCCGAAGGAATGGACGCACACCTGCGGCTTCGACGACGCGAAGGAACAGCAGCTGCTGCCGATGCTCGCGTACCGCGACGTGCATCGCGAGGTGCCCCGTGATGCGTGAAGTGCGCACGGCGGCGCGGATCGACGCGCCGTATCTTCCGGCGATGTCTCCCCGCCTCCTGATCGTCGACGACGACCGCGCGCTTGCGGCGATGGTGGTCGAGTACCTCGACGGCTTCGGGATGCGCGCCGACGTGGCGGCCACGGTTGCCGAGGGGCTCGCGAAGTTCGACGCGACGCCGTACGACGCGCTGATCCTCGACGTGATGCTGCCGGACGGCGACGGCCTGGAGGTCTGCCGCACCTTGCGTGCGCGGTCGCGTGTGCCGGTGCTGATGCTCACCGCACGCGGCGATCCGGCCGACCGCATCGTCGGGCTCGAACTGGGCGCCGACGACTACCTGCCCAAGCCGTTCGAGCCGCGCGAGCTGCTGGCGCGCGTGCGGGCGCTGCTGCGGCGCGCGGCGCCCGCCGCGACGACGGGCGACGCCCGCGAGGTGCTGCGCTTCGGGCGCCTCGAGATCGACCGCGACGCGCGCGAGGTCCGCGTCGATGGCGCGCGCCGCGGGCTCACGAGCTACCAGTTCGACCTGCTGTGGGTACTCGCGAGCCATCCGGGACGCGTGCTGTCGCGCGCGACGCTGCTCGACCTCGTGCGTGGCGAATCGCTCGAAGCCTTCGACCGCAGTCTCGATGTGCACGTGTCGCGCATCCGCGCGGCGATCGAGGACGACCCGCGCGACCCGCGGCGCATCGTGACCGTGCGCGGCGCGGGCTACGTGTTCGCCGTGGCGCAGGCCTGACCGAACGATGCTGCGCGTGCGGCGGCTGTACCTGCGCATCTGGGGCGCGTTCGTCGCGATCCTGATCGCGTTCGGCGCGCTCAGCGCGGCCGTGTGGTCGGTGCGGCCCGATCCGCGCGACGCGCCGCCGCCGCTCGACAGCCTGGCGGGGCTCGTGAGCGAAGCGATGCGCTCGCCCCCGGGCGCCGAATCGCGTGTGACCACCGGCGCGTTGCAGGACACCGTCGACCGTCTGGGCGAGCGTTTGCACGCGCGCATCAGCGTCTGGTCGGCCGATCGCCAGCTGCTCGCGAACGCGGGCCCGCCGCTGCCCCCACCGCCGCCGGAGCGGCGCACGAGCGGAACGATCCCGATCGCCGGACACGGCCCGGGCCTCGCGCTGCATCTGGACGACGGCCGCTGGGTGGTCGTGCACGGTCGCCCGCCGCCGCCGTGGTGGCGCTTCGCGGCGATGGTCGCGGGACTCGTCGTGATGACCGCCGGCGGCGCCTATCTCGTCGCGCGGCGCATCACGCGCCGCATCGAGCGCCTGAAGCACGGCGTCGAGGCGCTGGGCCGCGGCGAGCGCGGCGCGCGCGTCGCGGTCGAAGGCCACGACGAGGTCGCCGATCTGGCCGCGAGCTTCAACGCTGCGGCCGAGCGCGTCGAGGCGGCATCGACCGCGCAGAAGCGCCTGCTCGCGCACGCATCGCACGAGCTGCGCTCGCCGCTCGCGCGCCTGCGCATGGGGCTCGAACTGCTCGACGCATCGACGCGCCCCGACCTGGCCGAGCGCATGCGCCGCGACATCGCCGAGCTCGACACGTTGATCGGCGAAGTGCTGCTCGCGAGCCGGCTCGACGCCGACGCGCTGCCGATGACCGTGGCGCCGGTCGACCTGCACGCGCTCGCCGTCGCCGTCGCGGCCGACGATCCGCAGGTGCGCGTCAGCGGCGATGCGGTCAGCGTGGACGGTGACGCGCGCCTGCTGCGCCGCCTGCTCGGGAACCTCGTCGACAACGCGCGTCGTCACGGCGGCGGCGGCTCGATCGACGTCAGCGTGTCACGCGCGGCCGACGGCGCCGTGCGCCTGACCGTGGCCGACCGCGGCCCGGGCGTGCCGGAGGCCGAGCGCGAGCGAATCTTCGACGCCTTTCATCGCGTGCCCGGCACCCCCGAGACCAGCGAAGGCGTCGGCCTGGGGCTGGCGCTGGTGCGGCAGATCGCGCGGGCGCACGGCGGGGACGTGCGGTGCGCGGCGCGGGAGGGCGGGGGGAGCGTGTTCGAGGTGGGGTTGGGCAGCCGGTGACGGAGCGGACAGATCGCGGGTCAGCCAGATTCGGATCGACAATTACCGAAAATTACGGAGAACGCGATAAGTTACGGATCGCGGCGTAATCTGGAGTAATCGTGGCCCACTTTCCACGTACGGCCCTCGCGCGGGAGCTTGTGCAGGCGCTCCGCGGCGAGTTGGTGTTCGGCGACGCGCACAACGGTTTGTTCCTGGCCGCTCCTCGCCGCACCGGCAAGTCCACCTTTCTGCAGGGCGATCTGCAGCCCGCGCTCGAGAAGGCCGGTGCAGTCGTGGTCTATGTCGATCTCTGGGCAGACCCACGACGCGACCCCGGTCTGCTTGTCGCGGACGCCATCGGTCGCGCGCTGACGCCTCGGCTCGGCGCAATCACGCGCGCCGCGAAGAAGGCCGGGCTCGCGAGCATCACCGTGGCGGGCGCACTGAAGCTCGACGTCGCCAGCATCGGACACGTCGATGGCGCGACCTTGCCCGACGCGCTTCGCGCGCTGCACGAGGCCGCGAAGGCGCCGGTCGCGCTGATCGTCGACGAGGCGCAGCACGCGCTGACCAGCGAGGCGGGCGAAGCGACGATGGCCGCGCTCAAGTCGGCTCGAGATCAGCTCAATCGGCCTGGCGAAGTGAAGCTGATGCTCGTGATGTCGGGCTCGGACCGCGACAAGCTGCTGCGACTGCTCAACACCTCGGGCGCACCGTTCTACGGATCGCAGATCTCGCGCATGCCGCCGCTCGGGATCGAGTTCATCGCGCACGTTGCCGACCTGATCGGCAGGCAGCGACCCGATC
>JALORJ010000312.1 GCA_025459035.1 Burkholderiales bacterium | reverse complement strand
ATCAGCATCACGTGCTCGGCGCGCTCCTTCGGATCGGCGAGCAGTTCGGCCTCGAGCGCGATGTCCTCGTCGCGGGTCGCGCCGCGTCGCCGCGTGCCGGCGATCGGTCGCGACGTCACCGTGCCGCTCTCGAGCCGCACCAGGATCTCGGGGCTTGCACCGACGACGTGGAAGTCGTCCATGTCGAAATAGAACATGTACGGCGACGGGTTCAGCGCCCGCAGCGCGCGATACAGCGCGAGCGGCGACGCGGGGTACGCGTGCGACGAGCGTTGCGACAGCACCACCTGCATGATGTCGCCGTCGTGGATCCACTGCTTGGCGCGGTCGACGGCCTCGCAGAACGCGTCTTCCGAGAACTCGGACTGCACCGGCGACGGTGGCGTCGGCGTCTCGGCGGGCACCGCCACCGGCGCGCGCAGCGCCGCATGCAGCGCATCGAGCTGTTCTCGCGCCGCGGCCCATGCGCCCGGCTGGCGCGGGTCGGCGTACACCACCAGGTAGAGCCGCCCCGACAGGTTGTCGACGACCGCCAGACGGTCCGACAGCAGCAGCAGGATGTCGGGGGTGCCGAGTTCGTCGGGCTTGTCGACGCCGGCCAGCTTGCGCTCGATGTAGCGCACGGTCTCGTAGCCGAAGCAGCCGACCAGCCCGCCGGCGAAGCGCGGCAGTCCGGGCCGCACCAGCGCGCTGAACCGCGCCTGGCACTGGCGCACCCACTCGAGCGGATCGGCCTGCTCGGACTGCGACAACAGCGTCGCGCCGCGGTACTCGCAGCACAGATGGCCGCGCACCTCGAAGCGCATCTCGGCCGGCAGCCCGATGAACGAGTAGCGCCCGAAGCGCTCGCCGCCCTGCACCGACTCGAGCAGATAGCTCCACGGACGGTTGCCGAGCTTGAGGTAGACGGACAGCGGCGTGTCCATGTCGGCCAGCGTCTCGAGCACGAGCGGCACGCGGTTGTAGCCGCGCTCGGCGCAGGCCAGGAATTCCTGTTCGGTCATGACGACTCCGACGGTGAAGCGAACGGCGGCAGACGGACGCGCGACAGCTCAGCGCGGCGGGATGGCGACGGGTTGCGGGCGCCAGCGGCGCCACGCATCGCCGGCATGGCGCCAGCGCTTCGTCGAGTCTGCGGGGTCGAAGCTCATCGGACGAGGGAGGAGGAAATCCGGTCGGATGCAAGCAGACGGGCAGCGATCCACGTCTGCAGTTCCTCGGCCGACACTAGCACGGCATCGGCGCCCAGCGCCTCGGCCGGCTCGCCCCCGGTGTAGCCCCACGGCACCACCACGACCGGGGTCCCCGCCGCGCGCGCCGCGCGCACGTCGGTGACCGAGTCGCCGACCATCAGCAGCGCCTCGGGCGCCACGCCCAGCGCCGCTGCGGTGTGCTGCAGCACGCGCGGATGCGGCTTGCGCACACCCAGCGTGTCGCCGCCGACGACCACATCGAAGCGGTCGAGCAACCCGTGCGCGGCCAGCAACGGGCGCGTGAAGCGCTCCGCCTTGTTCGTCACGCACGCGAGCGGGACCGAGCGCTCGGCGAGCCGCTCCACCAGCGCCGACATTCCGGCGAACGGTCGCGTGTGCACCGACAGGTGCGCGAAGTAGCCCTCGAAGAACTGCGCGAGCGCCGGCTCCAGCACCGCGGGGTCGGGCTCGCCGTCGATCTCGCCGGTGAGCAGCCGCTTGACCAGCGTCGCGATGCCTTCGCCGATGAAGCCGCGCACGACCGCCGCGCCGACCGGCGCACGCCCCTGCGCGACCAGCATCGCGTCGGCCGCCGCCGCGATGTCCGGCAGCGTGTCGAGCAGCGTGCCATCGAGATCGAACGCGACGGCGCGGATCGGGCCGGGCTCGGGCGTCACGTCGCGGCCACCATCGCGAGCTGCGCGCGCATCGCGGCGATCACCGCCCGGTAGTCGGGCTGGCCGAAGATGGCCGAGCCGGCGACGAAAGTGTCGGCGCCGGCCGCGGCGATGCGCGCGATGTTGTCGACCTTCACGCCGCCGTCGATCTCGAGGCGGATGTCGCGCCCGCTCGCGGCGATGCGTTCACGCGCGAGCTTCAGCTTCGGGATCGCGGACTCGATGAACGTCTGCCCGCCGAAGCCCGGGTTGACCGACATCAGCAGGATCAGGTCGACCTTGTCCATCACGTGGTCGAGGTGGTGCAGCGGGGTGGCCGGGTTGAACACGAGCCCCGCCTGGCAGCCGTGGTCGCGGATCAGTGCGAGCGTGCGGTCGACGTGATCGCTCGCCTCCGGGTGGAACGAGATCACGTTCGCGCCGGCACGCGCGAAGTCGGGCACGAGGCGATCGACGGGCTTCACCATCAGATGCACGTCGATCGTCGCGGTCGTGTGCGGCCGCACCGCCGCGCACACCATCGGGCCGATCGTGAGGTTCGGCACGTAGTGGTTGTCCATCACGTCGAAGTGGATCCAGTCGGCGCCGGCGTCGATCACGGCGCGGACTTCGTCACCGAGCCGCGCGAAGTCGGCCGACAGGATGCTGGGAGCGATGCGGTACATGCGGCAGGCCGGAGCGGCGATCGACGGAGACGGGCGCGAGTCTATGGGCAGGCGCATGCCCGCAGACGGCGGCGGGGTTGAGAGCCCCACGCCTTTCGCGTGAAATCCCGCGCATGCCAGCGAACCGCGACCCGCGCTACGCCATCCACGTCACGACCCGCGTGCAGTACGTCCCGGAGCAGTCGGACGCCACCGAGGATCGCTACGTGTTCGCGTACACGATCACGATCACCAACGTCGGGCACGTGGCCGCCACGCTGCGCGAGCGCCACTGGGTGATCACCGACGCCAACAACCGCGTGCAGGAAGTGCGCGGCGCGGGCGTCGTCGGCGAGGAACCCTTCCTGCGCCCGGACGAATCGTTCGAGTACACGAGCGGCGCCGCGATCGCGACGCCGGTCGGCACGATGCGCGGCAGCTACCGCATGGAGGCCGAGGACGGCACGGCGTTCGACGCGCCGATCGCGGAGTTCACGCTGTCGATGCCGCGCACGCTGCACTGACGCGGCGTGCGTCGGGCGCGGTCGGTCAGGGACGCGGGGACCGCGGCGGTGCGGGGGGCGTCTGCGCGTCGTCCGAGGCGACAGCGCCGGACGGCGGCGGGTCCGCGGCCGTCGGCCTCGAACGCGGCCAGGTCCACCACACGATGAACAGCCCGATGGCCAGCGCGATCGCCGCCTCGAGAATCAACCACGCCATCGATGCCTTGCCTCCGCCGGAAGACCGCGCGATGCGGATGCCGCGCCTGCGCGGGCTGACCGCGCCCGCGGTGCGAGGTTCGCATGCGCCGTCGCGCGGCCCGAGGGGTGCGTGGGCGTCGGCGCGGGTTGCGGCGCTCGCGGTGGCGCGGGTCGCGGTGGCCATGATCGTGACCGCATGCGCGTCGCCGCCGGTGGTCGTGTCGCCGGACGCCTCGCGCCCCGCGCGCCCGGCGGCACCCGCCG
>JALORJ010000311.1 GCA_025459035.1 Burkholderiales bacterium | reverse complement strand
CGTGCAGGTGCTGTGGGAAGGCCGACCGATGGCCGGCGCGAAGGTCGAGATCGGCGACGGCGCGACCGCGCGCGAGGAGGCCGACATCCCGCGCTTCGTCGCCGACGGCGAAGGCGTGGCGACCGTGCCGATCGCCGCGTGGGGCCTGCAGGTACTGGGCGTCGACCACGAGACGGCGCCGGTCGTGCCGACGCTCGCCGACCACGACAAGTTCGTCGCGACGTACAGCTTCTTCCTCGCGCGGTAGCTGCGCAGCCGCCCGTCGGCATCTGCGGGCGCGCGCCGCCGCGCGCGAGCGCGCCAGCCGTCGCCGCGCGTGACCGGCGCGGCCGTCCGGGTGCTACCTTCGACCGCGGTTCGACCGTGCACATGCACACACACAACAGCGCGGTCGCGAGGCAGTCCACCCTGAGGAGGAGGGGTCGATGAAGCGCGTGCTCGTGAGCGCACTGGTCGGGCTCGTGCTCGTCGCGTCGGCGGCGACGGTACAGGCTGACGAGGCCGCGGTCGGCATCAAGGTCCGACGCCAGGGCGGCATCACCTTCGTGACCGGGGGGCTGGGCGACGACGAGCGCACGCGTTTCGAGTCGATCGCCGCGCGCTATCCGGTGCAGCTGATCTTCCGCGCCGGCGACGCGTTGCTCGACCGCAAGGGCGTGAAGGTGCGCGTGCTCGATGCGCGCGGCGAGTCGGTCGTCGAGTGGACCGCCGACGGGCCGCTGTTCTACGTGAACGTGCCGGGCGGTCGCTGGACCTTCGAGGGCACGCTCGACGGCCGCACGCTGGCGCAGACCCGCGATCTCACCGGGCGCCGCTATCTGGTGCTCGACTTCCATTTCGATGCGCCGGCGCCCGGCGGCGATGCCGCCGCGCCCGCGCCCGCCGACCGCTGAGGACTCCCCGCATGCCGACCGTCCGCCGCCGTCTCGCCCGGCTCGCCGCCACCGTCGTCGCAGGGGTCGCGCTGGTCGCCGCCTCGACCGCGCATGCGGCCCCGCTCGTGCTGCGCTTCGGTACGCCGTTCATCGCCGGCAGCAACCTGCACAAGGCGATGGAGAAGATGGCCGAGGTGCTCGCGCAGGAGTCGAAGGGCGAGATCAAGCTGCAGATCTACACCGACTCGCAGATCGGCGACATCCTGCAGCTCATCACCGGCATGCAGCTGGGCACGGTCGATCTCGCTTATCTCGGCGTCGGCAACGCCGGCCAGATCAAGGCGTGCGCGCCGCTGAACATCGCGTACACGCCGTACCTGTTCCGCGACAAGCGCGCGGCCGAGGTCGTGTTCAACGGGCCGATCTTCCAGCAGCTCTACGACGACTGTGCCAAGGGCGCGGGCGTGCGTATCTTCCAGGTGGGCGGCGACCGCAGCCCGCGCGCGCTGGTGACCACGAAGGGTCCGATCCGCAAGCCGGAAGACCTGGCCGGCATGCGCATGCGCATCCCGCCGATCCCGATCTTTCGCGAGACCTTCGAGAAGGTCGGCGTGAAGGTGGTGCCGCTCGGCCTCAACGAGGTCTACATGGCGCTGTCGCGCGGGCAGGTCGACGGCCAGGACAACGGCTTCGACCTCACGCTCACGTTCCGCTTCCACGAGGTGTCGAAGTACTGGTCCGCGACCGACCACGTGTACGACGTCGCGGCGTTCTACATGTCCGAGCGGCGCTGGAAGACGCTCACGCCCGAGCAGCAGGCGATGTTCAAGCGCGCGGCGGTGGCAGGTGGGCAGGTCGCGACGAAGCTCGGCGAAGAGTTCGACGCGAAGGGTCTCGAGGAGCTGAAGAAGGCTGGCGTGCAGTACGTCGTGCCCGACCGCGCCGCGTTCCAGGCCGCGTGGGGCGACGTGTGGAAGTCGTACGAGGGCAAGGTCTGGCCCGACGGGCTCGTGCAGAAGATCCGCGACGCGCAGAAGTGATGGCGCCGCGTCGCGTCGACGCCCGGCGCGGCTGACCGGATCGCCAGGCCCGCCGACCGCGGCCGCCACACCATGCTGGAGGTCCTGTCCCGGGTCGCGCGCGCCGTCGAGCGCGCGCTGTCGCTGATCGTCGGCGTCGCCGTCGCCGGGCTCGTCGTCATCGTCGCGTCGCAGCTCGTCGACCGGCATCTGGTGACGCTGCCGGTGCCGGCCCCCGACCAGTACGCGCGCGTGCTGCTGGTGTGGCTCACCTTCGCCGGCTTCGCGCTCGCGGTCCGCCACCGCACCAACATCCGCGTCGACCTGATCGACGCCCGCCTGCCGGCGCCGGTGCGGCGCGCGCTCGACGCGTTGTTCGATGTCGCCATGACGCTGCTCGCGCTGCAGATCGCGTGGAGCGGCTGGCAGCTCGTGCCGCTCGGCGCCGAGCAGGAACGCATGGGCACGGTGCTCACCGAGGCGTGGCCTGCGATCGCGCTGTTCGGGGCATCGCTCGCGACCGTGCTGTTTCTCGCGCTGCGGCTGCTGCTGCGGCTGGCCGGGCGCGCCGATCCGGTCCCTGCCGCCGGCCTGCACGGCGCCGACGTCGACTGACCGCGATGCTCGTCGTCCTGTTCGTCGCCTTCATGGTCGCGCTGCTCGTCGGCTTCGACGTCGGCTACTCGATGATCTTCGCGGCGCTGATCGGCGTGCTCACGCGCGGGGCCGATCTCGACCCGGCGATGATGCCGCTGTCGATGATCGCGGGCGTCGACACCTACGCGCTGGTGCAGGTGCCGCTGTTCATCCTCGCCGGCGAACTGATGAACCGCGGCGGCCTCACGCTGCGGCTGATCGACTGGGCGCAGGCGATGGTCGGCCGGCTGCGCGGCAGCCTGGGCCACGTCGCGATCCTGACCAACCTCGTGCTCGCCGGCGTGTCGGGCTCGGCCGTGGCCGACGCGGTCGCGACCGGCAAGCCGCTGATCCCGGCGATGCGTCGCGCGGGCTACGGCGACGGCTTCGCCGGTGCCGCGGTCGCGGCCGGCGCGCTGCTCGGACCGATCATTCCGCCGTCGATCCCGATGGTCGTGTACGCGCAGCTCGCGAGCCAGTCGGTGGTCAAGCTGTTCATGGCGGGCATCGTGCCGGGCCTGCTGCTGGCGGTCGGCTTCATGGTCGTGTGCTCGGTCGTGGCGCGCGTGCAGGGCTTCCCCGTGAGCGACGCGGTGCCGGTGCGCGCCAAGGTGCGCGCGACCGGGCGGGCCGGCTGGGCGCTGCTGATGCCGGTGATCATCATCGGCGGCATCCGCGCGGGGCTCACCACCGATACCGAGGCCGCGGTGGTCGCGGTGCTGTACGCGGGCGCGGTGAGCCTGTTCGTGTACCGCGGGCTGCGGGCGCGCGAGCTGCCGACGCTGCTGCACGAGGCCGGGCGCTCGACCGCCGTGATCCTGTTCCTGCTCGCGGCGGCCGGGCCGTTCAGCTGGCTCGTCGCCGAGTCGCAGGTGAGCGCGACCGTGGTCGAGACCATCCTCGCGTGGTCCGACAACCCGGTGGTCGTGCTGCTGATCGTCAACGCGTTCCTGCTGGTCGTCGGCTGCATC
>JALORJ010000310.1 GCA_025459035.1 Burkholderiales bacterium | reverse complement strand
GCTCACCAAGGCGGCGATCAAGGAGATGATCGTGCCGTCGCTGCTGCCGGTGGTCGTGCCGATCCTGGTCGGCCTGATCCTCGGTCCGCAGGCGCTGGGCGGTCTGCTGATCGGCACCATCGTCACCGGCCTGTTCGTCGCGATCTCGATGACGACCGGCGGCGGCGCGTGGGACAACGCCAAGAAGTACATCGAGGACGGTCACTTCGGCGGCAAGGGCTCCGAGGCGCACAAGGCGGCCGTCACCGGCGACACCGTCGGCGATCCGTACAAGGACACCGCCGGCCCGGCCGTCAACCCGCTGATCAAGATCATCAACATCGTCGCGCTGCTGCTCGTGCCGCTGCTGTAACGGCTCGCCGCGCGCATCTGCCAAAGACGGCTCCTGCGGGAGCCGTCTTCGCTCGCTCCGGTCACGACGCCCACCCGACCCCATGATCGCGTCCCGCCGCCTCGACCCCGACCGCATCGCCCGAGCGGCGCGCGAGATCGACCCGGTGTTCCTGCACTCGCCGCAGTACGTCTGCGAACCGCTGGCGGCGTGGGCCGGCGTACCGCTCGTGATCAAGGTCGAGACGCTGAACCCGATCCGCAGCTTCAAGGGACGCGGCGCGGACTGGTTCCTGACCGACGTGGTCGACCGCGCCGATCCCCGGGCGCTGGTGTGCGCGAGCGCCGGCAACTGGGGACAGGCGCTGGCGTACGCGTGCCGCCGTCGCGGTCGGTCGCTCACGATCTGGGCCGCGGAGAACGCCAACGCGCTGAAGGTCGAGCGCATGCGCGCGCTGGGCGCGACGGTGCACCTCGAAGGCGACGACTTCGACGCCGCCAAGGCATGTGCCCGCGCGCACTGCGAGGCGTCGGGGGCGTGGCTCGTCGAGGACGGGCTCGAGCCCGCGATCAGCGAAGGCGCGGGCTCGATCGCGGTCGAACTGCTGCGCGTCGCGGACTCCGGGTTCGACGCGATCGTCGCGCCGCTCGGCAACGGCGCGCTGCTCGCCGGCATCGCGCACGCCGTGCGGGCGTTCGCGCCGACGACGCGCGTGTTCGGCGTGTGCGCGAGCGGCGCGGACGCGATGGCCGAGAGCTGGCGCAGCGGGCGCGTGGTGGTGCGCGACCGGATCGACACCATCGCCGACGGCATCGGCGTGCGCGTGCCGATCCCGCAGGCGCTCGACGACCTCGCCGGAATGATCGACGACGTGCTGCGGGTCGACGACACGGCCATCCTCGACGCGATGCGCGCGGCGCATCGGCATGCGGGGCTCGTGCTCGAGCCGGCCGGCGCCGCAGGCCTGGCCGCGGTGCGCGTCCACGCGGCCCGGTTTGCCGGTCAGCGCGTCGCGACCGTGCTGTGCGGCGGCAACCTGGCGCCCGCGGACTTCGGCTGGCTTCAGGCCGACTGATCGGCCGGCGCGTGCGCGGGAGTCGCCCGTGCCGTGATCAGTGCAGCGTCGCGTCGTCGGGCGCCAGCGCGTCACCGTCGGGCGCCGGATCGTCGTCGTCCTCGTCGTCGGGGCCGCGGCCCGACTCGGGTTCGGTCAGCCACAGGTCGTAACCGTCGGCGTCCTTGCAGAAGCATTCGCGCGCGCCGTACGCGGTGAGTTCGATGTCGCTCACGTCGACGCCGGCCGCGCGCAGGCGTGCGTGCACGCCGTCGAGGTCGTCGGGCCGCAGGTACAGCACCCAGCTCTGGCCGATGGCCGGATCGAGCGTGATCTGCCGCTCCTCGTCGAGCTGCTGCAGCTGCAGCTCGGCCACGCCGGCACGCAGCCAGCACCACAGCGGCCGGCCGGCATCGTCGTCGTACGAGTCGACGATCTCGAAGCCGAAGAAGTCGCGGTAGAACGCGACCGCGCGCGGCAGATCGGCCACGCCGAGGCTCGGCATCAGCTTGCGCACGCGCGGTGCGGCGGGAGGCTTCACGGACTGCGCCATGTCAGGTCCTGCGAGGCAGCGCGCCGCAGCGGCGCGGGTTCGTGGATCGGGAGACTGTGCGGGTGCAGCGGCTTCGGCGCGGGCGGGCGCCGCGCGCGGGGCGATGCGTCAGTACCCGATCGGGGACACGACGCAGCGGCTGTTGACGCACGTGGGTTTCGGGGCGACGACCGGCTTGCAGTCGGTCGGCCGGGGCTTGCCGCGCAGCGCGTCTTCCTCGATGAACGTGATCTCGGCCGCCTTGGTCTCGACCACTTCGCGGATGCCCGGGTAGTTGTTCGACGCGATCCAGCCGGTCGGATTGCCGCACACGTCCATGCCGACCGGATACACGCGGCAGAACCCGTTGATCACGCAGCCGGCGTCGCCGATCACGTCGGCGATCTCCTTGCGCAGCTTCGCGACTGCCCGGGCGTCGTCCTCGGGGGTCGCCTGCACCGCCGTCGCGATCGACCATGCCACCAGCACCGCCAGCGCGCGGGCGCCCCGGACGCTGCGCCCGCGCCTCATCGCACCAGCACGCACCGACCGTCGGAACACGTCGTGTCCGGCAGCGCGACCGCGCGACAGTCGGTCGGCCGCGGCGCGGCGTCGAACGTGTCTTCCTCGGTGTAGGTCACGGTGAGCGCGCGGCGGTAGATCTCGCGCCACGCCCCGGGCGCATCGCCGAACGTCACGTGGTAGCGCGGGTTGCCGCACGCGTCGAACCCCACGGGCATGACACGGCACGCCCGCGCGGACGAGCAGGACGCGTGCTGCTGCACCAGCGCCGCGATCTCGGCTTCGAGCTTCGCGACCCGCTCGGCATCGCCGGCGGACGTCTCCTCGACCGCGATCGCACGCGCCGCCACGCCCACGAGCGCGAGCGCGACGACCCCCCGCCCGATGCGCGACACGCGGGCACTCACGCGATGGTCACGTCCTTCGACAGATACACGTCCTGGATCGCGTTGAGCAGCGCGACCCCGTCGGCCATCGGCTTCTGGAACGCCTTGCGCCCGGAGATCAGTCCCATGCCGCCGGCGCGCTTGTTGATGACGGCGGTGCGCACCGCGTCCTGCAGATCGTTCTCGCCCGAGGCACCGCCCGAGTTGATCAGCCCCGCGCGCCCCATGTAGCAGTTGGCGACCTGGTAGCGCGTGAGGTCGATGGGGTGGTCGGTCGCGAGCTCGGAGTACATGCGCTTGTCGAGCTTGCCGTACGCGCTCTCCTTGGTGTTCAGCGCGAGGTAGCCGCCGTTGTTCTCCGGCAGCTTCTGCTTGATGACGTCGGCCTGGATCGTCACGCCGAGGTGGTTCGCCTGGCCGGTGAGGTCGGCGGAGGTGTGGTAGTCGACGTCGCCGACCTTGAAGTTGTTGTTGCGGGTGTAGCACCAGAGGACGGTGACCATCCCGAGCTCGTGGGCGCGCTCGAAGGCGGCGGTGATCTCCTGAATCTGCCGGGTCGATTCGTCGGAGCCGAAATAGACGGTGGCGCCGACCGAGACGCAGCCCATGTCGAAGGCCTGCTCAATGCTGGCGAAGAGGATCTGGTCGTACTTGTTCGGGCAGGTCATCAGCTCGTTGTGGTTGAG
>JALORJ010000309.1 GCA_025459035.1 Burkholderiales bacterium | reverse complement strand
CGACACCAGGATCACCTGCCGCGGCGCGTGCGTGTCCTGCAGATGCTTGACCACGCCGATGATCTGGTTGTCGGCCTTGCCGGTCGCGAGCGTCGCCGGTAATGCCTCGGCGACGAACTCGGTCTGCAGGTACAGCCGTCCGGTCGAGGCCTTGCCCTGCGTGTCGAGCGGCGCGCCGCCGGCGATGTCGGCCTCTCGTCGAGATAGCGGCTGGCCTGGCGCGCGTTGCGCGACACCTCGCTCATGCCCTTCTTGTGCGCGTCGAGTTCCTCGAGCGTGACCATCGGCAGGAACACGTCGTGTTCCTCGAAGCGGAACAGGCTGGTCGGGTCGTGCATCAGCACGTTGGTATCGAGCACGAACAGCTTGGTGGATGCGGTCCTGAGGCGGGTGACGCTGGCGGCTGCCTTCTTCTGGGTCATCGCGGGGTCTCCTCCAAGTGAAGACGCCGCCGGAGCGAAGGCTCCGGCGGCGTCCGGGTGATGCGGGGGGCGCAGGCGACGACGCGATCGGCGCGTCGTCGCCGTGGGCGCGGGCGGGGTGGGCCGTGTCGCATGCGCGGCGCCGGCACGCGGGGCGCGAGGGCGTGGCTCAGAGCGCCTTGACGGCGTCGAGGACGGCCTCGACGTGCCCCGGCACCTTCACGCCGCGCCACTCGTGGCGGCAGATGCCGTTCGCGTCGATCACGAAGGTGCTGCGCTCGATGCCCTTGACCTGCTTGCCGTACATGTTCTTCATCTTGATCACGCCGAACATGTTGCAGACGGCCTCGTCGGTGTCGGCGAGCAGTTCGAACGGGAAGGCCATCTTGGCCTTGAACTTCTCGTGCGACGCGAGGGTGTCGCGCGACACGCCGACCACCTCGCAGCCCGCCGCCTGGAACTGCGCGTACAGGTCGCGGAAGGCGGCGCCCTCGGTGGTGCAGCCGGGCGTGTCGTCCTTCGGATAGAAGTACAGCGCGACCTTGCGGCCCTGCATCGCCGACAGCGTGAAGGTCTTGCCGGAGGTGGTCGGCGCGGTGAAGTCCGGAACGGGCAGGTTCTCGAGCATGGGTCCGTGGAGTGCGTGACAAGGAGATGACGACCGCGGCAGGCGCCGCAGCGCTCGGGTCGAGCGTGCCACAAGCGCAGTGCGTGTTGCGACCGCTGTAGCGCGTGGTTGCAGGCGGGTGCGCCGGCGCGAAGACCACGATGTCGCGGCGCGTCTTCGCGAGCGCCGCGGCCGTTCGGCGTGGCGCTGGTAGAACCGCAGCCACACCCTTGCTCGCGATGCGCGCCATGACCCTCGCCGACCTCCCCGCCGTCGACCCCGCCTTTCGTGCCGATCTGCGCGACGGCATCCACGCCATGCCGTCGGCGAAGCTGCTCGGCATCGAGGTCGTCGGCTACCTGCCGGACGGCACGGCGCGCGTCGATCTGCCGGTCCGGCCCGAGCTCACGTTCGAGGGCCGGGTGATGCAGGCGGGCTACGTCGGTGCGCTCGCCGACTACGCGGGCGTGAGCGCATGCGGCTGCCTGCTGCCGCCGGGCTGGCTGGCGAGCACCACGGGCTTCGAGGTCCACAACCTCGCGCCGGCGATCGGCGAGCGCCTGATCGCGATCGGTCGCAAGCGCCATCTCGGCAAGTCGAGCGGCGTGTCGACGGTCGACGTCTACGCGCAGAAGGGCGACGCGCTGACGCTGGTGTGCGTCGCGACGACGATGTGCAAGCCGTTCGAGCTGAAGGGGTGACGGCAGGCGCTGGTTCAGACCGGCAGGGCGGATGCGGCCGAGGCCTGGGCCCACGCCGCCAGGAACTCCCCGCCCTGCATCGCCAGCGTGCCGCTGCGCCCGTCGACCTCGCCGGTCGTCACGGCGCAGCGCGGCAGATCCTTCGACGGCAGCGCATCGAAGCTCTGCCGCAGTGACGCGAGCGTCCAGCCCTGGGCGCGCCAGCCTTCGAGCAGGGCCTCGAACGTCGGCAGCAGCTTCTGTCCCTCGAGTTCCGCGTGCAGCGTGTAGACGTGGCCGGTCGCTGACGGCGTTGCCGTCAGCGCCAGCAGGTGCTCGACGACCGTGACCGGGTCGAGCCCGTCGCGGCCGAGCAGCTCGTCGAGGGTCGGCAAGGTCGTCGGCAGCTGCGGGCACGCGATCGGCTCGGCCTCGAACATCGGTGCGAAAGGATGGGTGCCGCGCGTGTCGGACGCGTAGTCGAAGCCCAGGGCCTGGGTCAGCCGATACGCGTGGCGATTCATCTGCCAGCCGGCCGCGCCGTGCACGCGCGGGCGCTCGCCGAAGATCTGCGTGAAGCGGTCGCACGCCTGCTGCATCTCGCGCGCGGTCCACGCGGCGTCGGCGGTGGCGACTCCGTCCTGCCAGCGCACGTGGTCCCACGTGTGCACGCCGACCTCGAAGCCGGCGTCGCGCACCGCGCGCAGCTCGGCCTCGCATTCGCGACCGATGTCGGGGCCCGGCAGCAGCGTGCCGTACAGCAGCGTCTTGACGCCGTAGTGCTCGACGACCGACGTGCGTCGCACCTTCTGCGCGAAGCCCCGGCGCAGCGCCCGCCGCACCGCGCGGCCGGTGTGGTCCGGCCCGAGGCTGAACAGGAAGGTCGCGCCGGCGCCGTGGCGCCTCAGCAGATCGACCAGGCGGGGCACGCCTTCACGCGTGCCGCGGTAGGTGTCGACGTCGATCTTGAGGGCGAGGTGCATGGGGGGCGCGAAGAGGACGGTGCGAGCGTGCGCGGGCGCCACGGGGGCGACGGCCCGCTCGATGGCGGGGCCATGAAACTTTGTGGCGCAGGGCCGAGTCTGTGTCGGCGAATTCCTTCGGCCGCGCGTTGCGGCTGCCGGTTTCCGACCCCGACAGGAGAGGGCATGCAGGCGATGGTATGTGTGCTGTGCGATGGCGTCCGACTGCAGCCCGTGTCGGACCGCGACTGCAGGACCGGCGAGTCGCTGATCGTCGCGCAGTGCGACGGCTGCGGCCTGGTGCAGCAGACGCCGATGCCCGACGCGCATGCCCTGCAGCGGTGGTACGCCGAGCGCTATCGCGCCGACTACAAGGGTGTGCGCGAGCCCGCGCCTCGGCACGTGCTGCGCGCCGGGCGCATCGCGTTGGAGCGCCTCGCGTCCCTGCAGGCCGCGGGCGTCGTCCGCGGACGGCTGCTCGATGTCGGCGCCGGCGGCGGCGAGTTCGTGCACCTGGCGCGGCAGGCTGGCTTCGACGCGTCCGGCGTCGAGCTCGACCACGGGTATCGCGAGTTCGCGAATCGCGAGTACGGCACGCGGATCGCCGCGGGCGGGCTCGACGACGCGCAAGGCCGTCATGACGTCGTCACGATCTTCCACGTGTTCGAACACCTTCCGTCGCCGCTGGCGGCGATGGCCCGGCTGCACGCCCTGCTGGTCCCCGGCGGCCGGCTGTTCGTCGAGGTGCCGTGGGTCGAGGCGGCCGACGCGTCCCCGCGCAACCTGTTCTTCCGCGCGCACGTCACCTACTTCAGTGCCCCGACGCTGCTCGCGTGCGCGAGCCGCTGGTTCGAGCCGGTCGCGATCGACACGCACGGGGGGCTGAAGATGCTGCTGCGTGCGCGCCTCACGCCGCTTGCTGCGCCGGCGCTGCCCGATGCCGCGGCGGTGCGCGCGATGCGCGCGGCGGTCGCGCGCATCGGCTGGGCGCGCTACGTCGTCGTCGGCCGGGCGTGGCGCAAGCCGTTCGCGAAGCT
>JALORJ010000028.1 GCA_025459035.1 Burkholderiales bacterium | reverse complement strand
TCGCCGCGCAGCGCGGCGAAATCGACCTGGCCGTCGTCGTCGACGAAGCGCTCGAGCACGCGCGCCCACGCAGCGCGCGCGCCGGCCGCGTCGTCGCCCGCGCGGCCGGCCGGGGTCGGCACGAGGGTCGTGCAGGCCTGCAGCAGCGACAACACGAGCACCACGAACAGCCCGCGTGTCGTGCGCGAGACACGTCTGCGCGGTGCCTCGTGAGCGCGTCGGCGACCGGCACCGCCAGCGCCGCAGCCGACCGGCTCGTTCAGGAGCGTCATGACGTCGCCCCGGGTCCGACTGCCGTGCGATCGCGCCTCGTCTCGAGCGCTCGCGCCCGCGGACGACCGCGCAGAAACCGCACCGGGTAGACGTGTTCGGCGCGCACGTCGGCGCGGGGTGGCACGCCGTCGCGCGCCTGCACCGGCAGCAGGATCGAATCGCGTCGCGCGTTGAACTCGCACATCGACATGAAACCGGCCGGCGTCGCGGCGATGAACACGCAGGTGTCGAGGCGCTCCTGCTCGAGCGCGTGCGCATCCATGAAGCCGTGCACGAAGAACGTGAGCTTGCCGACCGTCACGCCGCCGTCGATCCGCGCGGCACGCAGACGGCGCACAGCGCCGCCGAACCAGCGCGCGGCGCGCGGCCACAGGTCGACCTGACACGCGAGCGCCGCGGCGAACGCCGCCGCCGTGCGAAACGGTCGATCGCGCCGCGCTGTCACCCGGGTCGTTCGGGCAAGCGCCGCCTGGGCGAGCGCCGGATCGTCGAGCAGGTCGATGCAGCGCCCGGCCACCACCAGTGCCATCGCCGCCCGGTTGCAGCGGGGGTGCCCGGGCAGGAAGGTGTCGAAGGCGAGCGGCGTGCCGGCGCCCTCACGGATCGCCGCGATCACGGCGGCCTGCGTCACGCGCGCGTCGCGGCCGTGGACACCGCGGCCGGTCTCGGCGCCGATCTGGAACGACGCGAAACGCACGCGGTCGGCGTGGCGCACGAAGAAACGCACCAGATGCGGCACCTCGTCGAGATTGCCGTCGAACACGGTGGTGTTGAAGAACACCTGCAGGCCGAGCCCGCGTGCACGCTCGATGTATTCCTCGCGTACCGGATCGAGGTCCGCCTCACGGACGCAACCCTTGCGCTGCTGGGTGAGGTCGACGTGGAACGCCACGTCGGACAGCCCGGCGTCGGCGAGCGTCTCGAGCAGCGGGCGCGTCGCCCGGATCCCGTTGGTCAGCAGCGATCCGCGCAGCCCGCGGGCGCGCAGGTGCCGCACGATCGCGACGAGATCGGGCAGCGGTCGCAGGGTCGGATCGCCGCCGGAGATCTGCACGTCGGTGCCCGGCCCGAACCGCTCGGCGATCGCGTCGATGCGCTCGAGCAGCGCGGCGAGCGGTGGATCGAGCATCGCCTGGGCGTGCTCGGACAGGTAGCAGAGCGTGCAGTCGAGATTGCAGCGCTGCGTGACCTCGAGCGACACGCAGCCGATGCCCCAGCGCCGAGTTGCCACCTGGGCGGGCGTCCACAAGCCGTGGCGCTCGAGCTGTTGGCGCAGCGCACGCGCGGGTGCGGACGGGGGCGACGACGGCGTGTGCGGGAGCATCGGACAGGCAGGCACGGGCAAGGGGCTCGGAAGGCGTACGTGCCCGGGCGCCGGTCGGATTCAACGCGAGCGCCCGCCCACCGGTTGCGGCAGTGTCGGCGCGGCCGCCGCGTTGCGACTGCGTCGCCGCAACCACGGGACGGCCGAGGCGACGCTCGGCCAGCCCGGCGCGGCGCGGTGATCCGGGCGCAGCCGCTGCCCGTCCCCCGTCAGTGGCTCTCGCGCGGGATCGGGGCGCCGCTGCCGCCCACCAGGAAGTCGAGGTCGACCCCGGTGTCGGCCTGCATCACGTGCTCGGTGTACAGCTTCACCCAGCCGCGGTCGGAGTGCGGCTTCGGTGCCTTCCACGCCGCCAGCCGCTTCGCGAGTTCGGCCTCGGTGATGTGCAGGTCGCCGTTGCGCACCACCGCCAGCGGGCCGCCGGCGGCGGCTTCGGGCGACGTGTGCAGCACCACCGTGCCGTACGCGGTGCCGGACATGCGCGCGTCCGAGATGCGGATCATGTCCTTCACGCCCTTCTTCAGCAGCTTGGCCGGCAGCGCGAAATTGCCGACCTCGGGAAAGCCCGGGTAGCCCTTCGGCCCGCAGTTCTTCAGCACCAGCACACTGTCGGCGTCGACGTCGAGCTTCGGGTCGTCGATGCGCTTCTTGTAGTCGTCGATGTCCTCGAAGACCACCGCGCGGCCCTTGTGCTTCATCAGTGCCGGCGTGGCCGCGGACGGCTTCAGCACCGCGCCGGTCGGCGCGAGGTTGCCCTTCAGCACCGCGATGCCGCCCTTCGGCTTGAACGGCTTCTTCGTGCCGAAGATCACCTTCGGGTTGTAGTTGACCGCGTCCTTGACGTTGTCCCACTGCGTCTTCGCGTTGACGGTGAGCGCGTCCTTGTGCAGCAGGCCGGCCTGCGCCAGTTCCTTCATCACCACCGGCAGGCCGCCGGCGTAATAGAAGTCTTCCATCAGGTACTCGCCCGACGGCATCAGGTTCACGAGGCACGGCACGTCGCGCCCGAGGGTGTCCCAGTCGTCGAGCGACAGCTTCACGCCCATGCGCCCGGCCATCGCCAGCAGGTGCACCACGGCGTTGGTCGAGCCGCCGATGGCGCCGTTGACGCGGATGGCGTTCTCGAAGGCCTTGCGCGTGAGGACCTTCGACATCTTCAAGTCCTCCTTGACCATCTCGACGATGCGGCGGCCGGACATGTGCGCGAAGACGTAGCGGCGCGAGTCGACCGCGGGGATCGCGGCGTTGGCCGGCAGGCTCATGCCGAGCGCCTCGACCATCGAGGCCATCGTCGACGCCGTGCCCATGGTCATGCAATGGCCCTTCGAGCGCGACATGCAGACCTCGGCGTCGAGGACGTCGTCCATCGTCATCTCGCCGGTCTTCAGCGCCTCGGTGAACTTCCAGACGTGCGTGCCGGAGCCGATCGTCTGGTCGCGCCAGCGGCCGTTGAGCATCGGGCCGCCGGAGATCACGAGCGTCGGCAGATCGCACGATGCGGCGCCCATCATCAGCGCCGGCGTGGTCTTGTCGCAGCCGGTCAGCAGCACGATGCCGTCGAACGGATTGGCGCGGATGGATTCCTCGACGTCGATCGACACGAGGTTGCGGAACAGCATCGTGGTGGGCCGCATCACCGGCTCGCCGAGCGACATCACCGGGAACTCGAGCGGGAAGCCGCCCATCTCGTAGACGCCGCGCTTCACGTACTCGGCGATCTCGCGGAAGTGCGCGTTGCACGGCGTGACTTCGGACCACGTGTTGCAGATCCCGATCACGGGGCGGCCGTCGAACAGGTGCTTCGGCAGCCCCTGGTTCTTCATCCACGAGCGATGGACCATGCCGTCGCGGGTGTCGGTCCCGAACCATTCCTGCGAGCGCATCCTGCGCTTCTTCGACTGCGCCATGTACCCCTCCCTCGTGGTCGTGCGCGGGTGTCGTGCCGACACGACGACGTCATGCCGGGGCCCCGCATGGCGGACCGCGGTGCGGCCTCTGGCGACGAGGTTAGCGCCCGCCGGAGAGCACGGACAAGTGACATACTCCGGTGCTTTCCGAGGGACAGGAGACGCGGCATGGCCGGACGCCTCGCAGGCAAGCGCGCGCTGGTCACCGCCGCCGCGCAGGGAATCGGACGCGCCACCGCCATGGCCTTCGCGCGCGAAGGCGCGACGGTCCTCGCGACCGACATCGACGCCGACAAGATCGCCACGCTGGGCAGCATTCCTGGCATCACGGCGCGCCGCTTCGACGTGCTGAGCAACACCGAGCGCGCGTCGATCGTCGAACTCGCCGGCGACGTCGACATCCTGTTCAACTGCGCCGGCTACGTCGCGTCCGGCACGGTGCTCGACTGCACCACCAAGGAGTGGGACTTCTCGTTCGATCTGAACGTGCGCAGCCACTTTCTGCTGATCCAGGGCGTGCTGCCACGCATGCACGAGCGTGGCAGCGGCACCATCATCAACGTCGCGTCGGTCGCCTCCAGCGTGAAGGGCGTGCCCAACCGCTTCGCGTACTCGGCCTCGAAGGCCGCCGTCATCGGCATGACCAAGGCCGTCGCCGCGGACTTCGTCGGCCGCGGCATCCGCTGCAATGCGCTGTGCCCCGGCACCGTCGACACGCCGAGCCTGGGCGACCGCATCAACGCCCACGACGACCCGGTCGCCGCACGCAAGGCCTTCATCGCGCGCCAGCCGATGGGCCGGCTCGCGCAGGCCGAGGAGATGGCCGAGACGGCCGTGTACCTGGCGAGCGACGCCGCCGCCTTCATGACCGGACAAGCCGTCGTGATCGACGGCGGGTTCAGTCTCTGACCCCCGCCGCGGGGTCACCCCACCAGAGGAGAACAATCGAATGAAGCTGTGCCGTTACGGAGAGCCCGGTCGCGAGAAGCCGGGCATGGTCGACGCGACCGGCGCGATCCGCGACCTGTCCGGCGTGGTCGCCGACATCACGGGCGCCACGCTCGACGACGCGACGCTCGCGAAGCTGCGCGCGCTCGATCCGGCGTCGCTGCCGAAGGTCGACGGCACGCCGCGCTTCGGCGCCCCGGTCGCCGGCAGCAGCAAGTTCATCGCGATCGGTCTGAACTATTCGGACCACGCGAAGGAATCGAACATGGCGATCCCGGCCGAGCCGGTCGTGTTCAGCAAGGCCGTGAGCTGCATCCAGGGCCCGAACGACGTCGTCGTGTTGCCGAAGGGCTCGGTCAAGGGCGACTGGGAAGTCGAGCTCGCGTTCGTGATCGGCAAGCGGGCGCGGTCGGTGTCCGAGGCCGACGCGCTCGACCACGTCGCCGGCTACATGGTCTGCAACGACGTGTCGGAGCGCGCGTGGCAGCTCGAGCACGGCCCCACGTGGGACAAGGGCAAGGGCTTCGACACCTTCGGCCCGATCGGCCCGTGGCTCGTGACCCGCGACGAGGTCCCCGACCCGCAGAACCTGTCGATGTGGCTCGACGTGAACGGCCGCCGCTTCCAGACCGGCAACACGAGCACGATGATCTTCTCGGTGCGCAAGCTGGTGGCGTACACGAGCTTCCTGTTCACGCTCGAACCCGGCGACATCGTCACCACCGGCACGCCGCCGGGCGTCGGCATGGGCGTCAAGCCCGACCCGGTGTTCCTCAAGGCCGGCGACGTGATGCGGCTGGGCATCGACGGGCTGGGCGAGCAGACGCAGAAGGTGACGGGCGGCTGACGCGCCCCCCGCATCACGCGCGCACCCTGGCGGGCGATCCGGAACGGATCGCCCGCGTCGCTTGCGCCGCAGGCAGGAACGCGAACGCGGCCCCGGTCGCGCTGTCGCAGGGGCTCCCCGCCTGCCACCGGACCCGCCCCATGCCGCTTCCCCGTCGCCTTGCCGTCACCCTCGCCCTCGCGGCGGCCCTGCCCGTCGCGGGCGCATTCGCGCAGGACCGCCCGGTGCGCGACGCGGAAGACCAGGCGACGCGACAGGACCTGACGCCGGTCCCGGTCGTCAAGCAACGCTTCAATCTGGTCGGCCTCGGCGTGGGCTTCATCCCCGACTTCTCGGGGTCGAACAGCTACCGCGCGCTGCCGCTGCCGGTGCTGCGCCTGGGCTGGAAGGACAAGGTCTTCCTCAACGTGCTGCAGGCCGGCGCGTGGTTCTACAGCTCCGAGGACAACACGCTGAAGGTCGGCGTGGCGCTCGAACCGCGCTTCGGCTGGAGCGCCGACGACAACCAGCGCGTCGCCGGCATGGAGAACCGATCGTTCTCGGTCGAAGGCGGGCCCAACGTGCAGTGGCGCAGCCCGCTCGGCGTCGTCACCGCCAACATCTACCAGGACCTCGGCGGCGCAAGCGACGGGCAGACGGCGCAGATCACCTACGTGAAGGCGCTGTGGACCACGCAGACGCTGTTCATCAACGGCAGCGTCGGCGCGCAGTGGTTCAGCGGGCGCATGAACGACTACTACTTCGGCGTGCGGCCGTTCGAGGCGACCGCGTTGCGCCCGCAGTACACGGCGCGCAGTTCGGTCAGCCTGCAGGCGGGGCTGAACGGCGCATGGCGGGTCAGCGAACGCGGCTCGGTGCTGTTCGGCCTGAACGTGAGCCGCATCGGTGCCGGAGCGTCGGACAGCCCGATCGTCGAGACCGCGATCCAGGCCGTGGTCTACACCGGCTACGGCTGGAGCTTCTGAGGGCGCAGCGGCCGCCCGCGAGCGGCCACTGCGCTCGGGTTCAGACCTCGAAGCCCTTGCGACGCATGCAGTCGACGTACACCTGATACGGCCCGGGCCCGGTGTTGCCGGCCCCGACCGTCTGGCGCAGCTGCATGCAGATCTTGCTGGCGGCGTTCCAGCCGGCGGGCACCTTCTCCGGCGGCGGTGTCGCGCAGCCCGCGACCAGCGCAGCTGCCCCGGCCGCGACGACGGCGGTCAGGCCGCCGGTTCTCGTGTTCTTCATCGGATCGATCCTCGTGACATCGCGCGACGACGCGCGCGGCGTGGACGCCGGACGTCAGCCCGAGTTCCGGGCCGTCGCCGGCGGCGCGGTGACCTGCACGCCCGCGGCCTCGAGCGCGGCGCGGATCGTACGCGCGGACGCCGCCGCGCCGGGCGAGTCGCCGTGCAGGCACAACGTCCCCGCGGCCACCGCCACGTCGACCCGCGTGCCGTCGGCATCGATGCCACGCACGGTCGCGTGCTGCGCGATCGACAACGCCTGCGCGATGCGCTGCGCGTCGGACGTCAGCACCGCACCCGGCCGGGCGCGCGACGCGAGCGCACCGTCGGCCGTGTACGCGCGGTCGACGAACGCCTCGGCGACCACGTCCAGCCCGGCCTGCGCGGCCTGCCGGGCAAACGCGCTGCCGGCCTGTGCGTACACGCGCCGCGTCGCGCCGCAGTCGCGCACCGCGTCGATGAACGCCGCGCCCAGCGCGGCGTCGGCCGACAGCTGGTGGTACAGCGCGCCGTGGGCCTTGACGTGCGCGAGTCGCGCCCCGGCCTCGCGCACGAAGCCGGTCAGCGCGCCGATCTGGTAGACGACCAGCGCATGCAGTTCGTGCGCATCGACCCGCATCTCGCGCCGCCCGAAGCCCTGCCGGTCGGGCCACGACGGATGCGCACCGATCGCGACGCCGTGCGCGACGGCCGCCTGCACCGTGCGCCGCATGGTCGGTGGGTCGCCCGCATGCATGCCGCACGCGACGCTGCACGACGTCACCACGCGCAGCAGCGCCGCATCGTCGCCGACGCGGTACAGCGAGAACCCCTCGCCGAGGTCCGCGTTCAGGTCGATGCGTGCCGACACGGCGGTCGCGGGTCCGGGCGCTGCCGTCACGCGAGCCGCAGCGCGATGGCCTCGCCCAGCCGCGCGATCTCGCGCTCGCGCACCGCGAGCGCCGCAAACGCCGCCTCGCGCGACACCGGCTCGAAGCGCACAGCCTCGCCGGGGCGCATCTGCGCGATGCTCGCCAGATCGGCCGTGACGACGTTCGCGATCACCGGATAGCCGCCGGTGGTCTGGCGGTCGGCCAGCAGCACGATCGGCTGCCCGCCCGGCGGCACCTGCACCGCCCCGCACGGCACGCCTTCGGACAGCGTCTCGTCGTGGCCGCGACGCGTCGCCAGCGCGGCGCCTGCGAGCCGGAACCCCATGCGGTCCGAATCGGCCGCCACGCGGAACACCTCGGCCGCGAACTGCTCGCGCACCGCGACCGGGAACATGGCCCAGTGCCGTCCCGGCACCACGCGCACCGGCAGCGGATCGGCGCGCGCGATCAGACCGAGACGGGTCACCCCCCAGGGCGGCGCGACCATGCGCCGACCCTGCGGCGGCAGCAGCCGCATCCAGCGCGGCTGCGCCCCCGCGTGCGCATCGCGCAGCGCGAGCACGTCGCCCTTGCGCAGCGCACGCCCGCGATGGCCGCCGTAGCCGCCGCGCACGGCGGTCGAACGGCTGCCCAGCATCGCCGGCACGTCGAAGCCGCCGGCCACCGCCAGATAGCCGCGACCGCCGTCGACGGCCTTGCCGAAGTCGACGACGCTGCCGGCCGGCAGCCGCACCGGACGCCCGAGCGGCACGCGCCGGCCGTCGACGAACGCACCGAAGTCCGCGCCGCCGAGCGCGACGATCGCGTCGGCGTCGAAACGCAGCCGCGGTCCGGTGAGCGTCAGTTCCAGCGTGGCTTCGGCCTCGTCGTTCGCGACCAGCCGGTTCGCGAGGCGATGCGACACCGGATCCATCGCGCCGTTGACCGGCACGCCCTCGTGCTGATGGCCGTGGCGGCCGAGGTCCTGCAGCGTGGCCGGCAGACCGGCGCGCTCGACGACGAGGCTCATCGTGCGTCGCCCTTCAGCTGCGCGAACGTGGCGGCATCGATCGGCACGAAGCGCACGTGGTCGCCAGGGCGCAGCAGGCTCGACGGCGCCTCGACCGGATCGAACAACGCGAGCGGCGTGCGACCGATCAGATTCCAGCCGCCGGGGGACTCGACCGGGTAGACGCCCGTCTGCTCGGCGCCGATGCCGACGCTGCCCGCCGCGATGCGCGCGCGCGGCGCGTCGCGCCTGGGCGTCGCGAGCTTGCGCGGCAGGCCGCCGAGGTACGGAAAGCCGGGCGCGAAGCCGATGAAGTACACGTCGTACAACGGCGCGCTGTGCTGGGCGATCACCGCCTCGGGCGCGAGCCCGCAGTGCTCGGCGACCCGCTCGAGGTCCTCGCCGTGCTCGCCGCCGTAGCAGACCGGGATCTCGTGCGTGCGCGGCTTGCCGCGCGGGACGTCGGGCGCCTTGGCGATCAGCGCCTCGACCAGCGCCATCACTGCCGCGAGCGGATCGTCGACGTTGCGCGTCTGCATCACGCGCCACGGGTCGAAGTGCAGCGTCACGGCCGCGTAGGCCGCGACGATGTCGGTCACGCCGTCGAAGCGGTGCGCGCGCAGGTGCTCGGCGACCGCCCGCACCCGCGCGTTCGTCGCGGGGTGCACGCTGCGCCCGAACTCGATCGTGACGGCGGCATCCCCGGCCGGGATCAGCACCGGCGTCGCGAGCTCGACGGGCGCGGCGCTCAGCGGCAACGTCGGCTCACGCGTCGTGTCCCGGCAGGGTGCGCGCCACACGGCGCAGCAGCCCGGGCCAGACCAGCGCACCGGGCGCACCGCGGGTGACCTGCTTCGACGCGGCGCGCGCACCGTCGATGACGGCCGGGTCGACCGGCACGAGCGGGCCGCCGCCCGCCTGCGCCGCGATCTGGATCTCGCACGCGCGCTGCAGCGTGTACATCGCGAGAAACGCGTCGGCCACGGTCGGTCCGACCGTGAGCAGGCCGTGGTTGCGCAGGATCAGGAACGTGTTGCGCCCGAGTGCCGCGACCAGCCGCGGCTTCTCGTCGTCGCGCAGCGCGATGCCTTCGTAGTCGTGGTAGCCCAGCGACGCCGCGACGATCGTGGCCTGCTGGGTGACCGGCAGCAGGCCGCCGGCCTGGGTCGCCACGGCCACGCCCGCCACGGTGTGCGTGTGGATCACGCAGCCGACATCGTGCCGCGCGGCGTGCACCGCGCTGTGGATCGTGAAGCCGGCGGCGTTCACCGGAAACGGCGTGTCGAGGACGGGGCGGCCGTCGAGGTCGATCTTCACCAGGCTCGACGCGGTGATCTCGTCGAAGAACGCGCCGTACGGATTGATCAGGAAGTGCTCGTGCGGGCCCGGCACCCGCGCCGACAGATGCGTGAAGACCAGGTCGTCCCAGCCGAACATCGCGACCAGCCGGTAGGCCGCCGCCAGATCGACGCGGACCTGCCACTCGGCGTCGGACACGCGACCGCGAACGTCGAGGGCCTTCAGATCGGTGATGTCCATCGCCTGCGCTCCGGGTCGCGGGGGTCGGGTCGAGGATAGCCGCCGCGACGCGCGTGCTGTAATGCCCGCACGACCCGATGTCAGGGAGGAACGCGCGATGCGCACGATCGGACGCCGGGCATTCGGCGTGGCATGGCTGCTGGCCGGATGGATGACGCTCGCGGCGGTGGCCGCGCCGCTGCCCGAGGCAAGCCCCGAGAGCGTCGGGCTGTCGACGGCCCGGCTCGCGGCGGTCGACGCGACGGTGCAGCGCTGGCTCGACCGCAAGGAGATCCCCGGCGCGGTCGTGATGGTGGCGCGCCACGGCAAGCTCGCGTGGGCGCGGCACTACGGCGCGCAGGACGTCGCGACCGGCGTGCCGATGCGCGACGACGCGCTGTTCCGGTGGTACTCGATGACCAAGCCGATCGTCAGCGTCGCGGCGATGCAGATGGTCGAGGAAGGCCGACTCGGCCTGCACGAACCGGTCGCGAAGTACCTGCCCGAGTTCAAGGACATGCGCGTGGCGGTCGAGGGCTGGGACGCGGCCACGCTCGCGCAGACCTTCACCACGGTACCGGCGAAGCGCGCGATCACGGTGGCCGACCTGCTGCGCCACACGTCCGGGCTCACCTACGGCGTGTTCGCACCGTTCACGCAGGTCAAGAAGCTGTACGGCGAGGCCGGCCTGCAGATCGTGCGGCAGTACGACGGCACGCTCGCCGACTACGTGCAGCGGCTCGCGAAGATCCCGCTCGTGTTCGAACCCGGTACGCGCTGGGAATACGGTCACTCGACCGACGTGCTCGGGCGCGTGCTCGAGGTGGCCGACGGTCGACCGCTCGACGTGCTGCTCGCAGCGCGCATCTTCGAGCCGCTGAAGATGCACGACACGGCGTTCGGCCTGAAGCGTCCCGAGGACATGGCGCGCGTCGTGCAGCCCCGCCCCGACGCCTACACCGGTCAGGTGCCGGAGCTGATCGACCTGTCGAAGCCGTCGACGCTGTTCGCCGGTGGCCACGGTCTGGTCGGCACGGCCGGCGACTACCTGCGCTTCGCGCAGATGCTGGTCAACGGCGGCACGCTCGACGGTGTGCGCATCCTGTCGCGGCGCACGGTGGCGTGGATGGCGTCGAACCACCTGCACGCCGGCATCGCACTCGACGCCGGCTACCTGCCCGGGCCCGGCTACGGCTTCGGCCTGGGCTTCGCGGTGCGCAAGGAAGCCGGCATCGCCGACTGGCACGGCAGCCCCGGCGACTACTACTGGGGCGGCTATGGCGGCACCGCCTTCTGGGTCGACCCGAAGGAAGATCTGGTCGCCGTGTTCATGACGCAGGAGCCGCTGCGGCGCCAGCACTACCGCAACCTGATGCGCAACACGATCTATGGCGCGGTCGTCGACTGATCCGCACGCGGCGCGGCGTGGGCCGCGACGGGGGGCGACGCGCCGGGTGGCCGGCGTCGCGCTGCTGCTGCTGGCCGTCGCCGCGTCGGCTGGCCGTGCCGTCGCACGCGACCTGCGCTCCGGTCCGGTCGAGGACGCCCGCGATCCGGTGCTGCTGGTGGCGGCCCCGACGCTGCGCGATGCCGACTTCGCGCGTACGGTCGTGGCGGTGAGCTTTCCGCCGGACGTCGGCCCGATGGGCGTGATCCTGAACCGGCCCGCCGGCGCATCGCTGGGTCAGGTGCTCGGTCCGTCGCGTCCGGACCTCGCGGCGCGCGACGACCCGCTGTGGCTCGGCGGCCCGGTGGCGCAGGACGGGGTCGTGTTCGTGTTCCGGGCGCCCGAACATCCGCTCGTCGCGCTGCCGCTGGGCGACGACTGCTGGCTGTCGGGCGACGGCACGCTGTTCGCCGCGGCGATCGCACGGTCGGGCACCGCCACGCCGCGGTTCTTCCTCGGCTTCGCGCAGTGGGCCGACGGTCAGCTCGACGCCGAGATCGCGCGCGGCGACTGGTGGGTGCTGCCGATGGACAGCCGCGTGCTGTTCGACACCGCCGCCCCGGACCTGTGGCAGGCGCTGGTCGATCGCGTGCGCAGCCCGTCGGCGCAGGCGGACCCGGCCGCGCGCGGGGCCTCCGGCCCCGCGGCGGTCGCCGCGCTCAGGCGGCGGGCGGCGTCGCCATCTCCAGCATCAGGCGGTTGACCCGCTTAACGAAGGTCGCCGGGTCCTCGAGCTGACCGCCCTCGGCCAGCAGCGCCTGGTCGAACAGCACCAGCGCCAGTTCGCCGAAACGTTCGGCGCTCGGTTCGTCGCGGACCTTCAGCACGAGCGGATGGGTCGGGTTGAGTTCGAGCACCGGCTTGCTCGACGGCACGCTCTGCCCCGCTGCCTTCAGCATGCGCTCGAGGTTCATGCCCATGCCGAACGCATCAGCCGCCACGAGGCACGCCGGCGAGTCGGTCAGCCGGTGCGTGACGCGAACCTCCTTGACCTTCTCGCCAAGGGCGTCGCCAAGGCGCTTCGGCAGGTCGCCCAGCGCCTCGCCGGCCTGCTGCTGCTGCGCCTTGTCGGCCTCGTCCTCGAGCGCACCGAGGTCCAGATCGCCCTTCGCGACCGACGCGAGGCGCTTGCCGTCGAACTCGGTGAGGCCGCCGACGACCCACTCGTCCACGCGGTCCGACAGCAGCAGCACCTCGATGCCCTTGCGCCGGAACACCTCGAGGTGCGGCGAGTGCTTCGCGGCCGCGTGCGTCTCGGCGGTCACGTAGAAGATGCGGTCCTGCGCCGGCTTCATGCGCGCAACGTAGTCGGCCAGCGTGACGGTCTGGTCGGGCGCGTCGGTGTGCGTCGACGCGAAGCGAAGCAGCCTGGCGATGCGCTCGCGGTTCGCGAAGTCCTCGGCGGCGCCCTCCTTCAGCACGCGCCCGAACGCGTTCCAGAATGTCGTGTACTTCGCGGGCTGGTTCTCGGCCAGGTCTTCGAGCAGCGACAGCACGCGCTTGACCGCGCCGGCGCGGATCGCCTCGACGTCGCGCGACTGCTGCAGGATCTCGCGCGACACGTTCAGCGGCAGGTCGCTCGAGTCGATCACGCCGCGCACGAAGCGCAGCCACGGCGGCAGCAGATCGCCGCTGTCCTCCATGATGAACACGCGCTTCACGTACAGCTTCACCCCGTGACGGCGCTCGCGATCGAACAGGTCGAACGGCGCCCGCGACGGGACGTACAGCAGCTGCGTGTACTCCTGCCGGCCCTCGACCTTCGCGTGCGTCCACGCGAGCGGCTTGTCGTGGTCGTGCGCGACATGGCCGTAGAAGGCCTCGTACTGCGCGTCGGTGATCTCGCTCTTCGGGCGCGTCCAGAGCGCCTGCGCCTCGTTGACCTGCTCGGACTCGCCGGTGCGGGCCATGCCCTGCTTGTCCTCGTCCCACTTCTCCGTCGGCAGGTAGATCGGCAGCGTGATGTGGTCGGACCAGCGCCCGATCACCTCGCGCAGCTTCCAGCCGTTCAGGAACTCGCCGATCTCGTCGCGCGCGACGCCGTTGTCGTCGGGCGTGTCGTCCTTGCGCAGGTGCAGGATCACGTCGGTCCCGCGGCGCTCGCGCGACACGGTCTCGATCGTGTACTCGCCGGCGCCGTCGGACTCCCAGCGCACCGCCTGGTCGGCCGGGGCTCCGGCACGCCGGGTCACCAGCGTGACGCGGTCGGCGACGATGAAGGCGGAATAGAAGCCGACGCCGAACTGGCCGATCAGGTTCGCGTCCTTCGCGCGGTCCTGGCCGAGATGCGACAGGAACTCGCGGGTGCCGCTGCGGGCGATCGTGCCGATGTTGGCGACGACTTCGTCGCGCGACATGCCGATGCCGTTGTCCGAGATCGTCAGCGTGCGCGCGTCGCGGTCGAAGTCGATGCGGATCGCGAGATCGGGGTCGTCGGCCAGCAGCGACGCGTCGGTCAGCGCCTCGAAGCGCAGCTTGTCCGCCGCGTCGGACGCATTGGCGATCAGCTCGCGCAGGAAGATCTCGCGGTTGCTGTACAGCGAGTGGATCATCAGATCCAGCAGCTGTCGGACTTCGGCCTGGAAGCCCAGGGTCTCCCGGGCGGGAGCGGCGGTGTCGGTCATCGGAACGGCCCTGAAGGTCGAGGGTTGCACGGTCGAAACGCTCGCGCGCAGATGTGGCTGCCCTGCGCCACTTCAAGGCCTCGCAGAACGCTCAGCGTTCGAACAGCAGCACCAGATAGGCCGCGAACATCAACAGGTGCACGGCGCCGTGGAGGACGTGGGTGCGGTTGCCGGAGAAGGTGATGTTGGCCAGTGCCAGGGTGACCAGCAGCAGCAGCATGTCGACCTGGTCCAGACCGAGCACGACGGTGCGACCGGTGAACCAGCCGATCAGCAGCACGGCCGGGATGGTCAGGCTGATGGTGGCCAGCACCGATCCCAGCAGGATGTTGACCGCGCGCTGCAACTGGTTGGCGGCGGCAGCGCGCGCGGCGCTGAGCGCCTCGGGCGACAGGACGAGGATCGCGATGAACAGTCCGTCGAGCGCCGACGGCGCCCCCATCGCGTCGACGGCACGGTTCATCGGCGCCGCCAGGTCGTGCGCGAGCAGCACCATCGGCAACGCGCACACCAGCATCATCGCGCCGTGGAAGCCGACCGTGCGGCGCCCGTCGCCGGCATGCCCGGCCGCGCCGGCGGGCACGTCGGGGCGACCGTCGCCATCGACGTCGACGAAGAACTCGCGATGCCGCACGTTCTGCACCGCGAGGAAGATGCCGTACAGGACGATCGAAGCGCAGATGACGAACCACATCTGCAGCGTCGACATCGTGCCGACGCGCGTGGTGCGGGTGACGTCGGGCAGCAGCAGGCCGACCACGGCCAGCGGCATGATGATCGCCAGGAACGAGCGCGCGCCTTCGAGGTAGGATCATCATCGCCGCGAACATCGAGTCGCGCGCCATTGTCGGCGTGCCCGCCGCACTCGCGCTCACCGCCGAGATCATCAGCACCTCGAGCCCGGTCATCGCGAGCGTGAGCACCAGCGTGCCGATCGGTTCGCCGAGCAGCTCGGCCACGTGCTCCGCATGACGCACCAGCGCGAACGCGGTGGCGAGGATGACGACGAACAGCACGACGAACTGCACCCCGAGCGCGAGCGGTGTGACCGGCTCGGTCATCCACGCGGCGCCCTGCACGAAGAACAGCGCCGTGGTCACCCAGGCGACCGGGATCGCCCATTCACGGCGCAGAAGGTCGATCACGCCGCCACTGCCGCGCCGTCGCTGCGCGGATCGGACGCGCCCACCAGCGCACCGTCGAGCCCGCGCACGATCGCGCCGGCATGGCCGACCGCCTCGTCGTACGCGTCGAGCACTTCGACGCGGTGCCCGAGCCGCGCGAGGCGCTCGGCGACCGGCGGGGCGAACCGCGACTCGAGCTTCAGCGTGTCGCTCGCGTTGCCCCAGGTGCGCCCGAGCAGCCAGCGCGGTGCGGCGATGGCGTCGGCGGGGTCCATGCCGTGGAGCACGATGCGCGTGAACGTGGCGGCCTGGGTCTGCGGCTGACCGTCGCCGCCCATCGTGCCGTAGACGAGCAGGCGCCCGTCGGCGAGCCTGGCCAGCGCCGGGTTCAGCGTGTGGAACGGCTTGCGGCCCGGCTCGAGCGCCTGCAACGCCTTCGGGTCGAGCGAGAAGCCGCAGCCGCGGTTCTGCCACAGCACGCCGGTCCCGGGCAGCACGATGCCGCTGCCGAACTCGTGATAGATGCTCTGGATGCAGCTGACGGCACGGCCGTCGGCGTCGACGACGCCCATCCACACGGTATCGCCGGGCAGCAGCGGCGCGGGCCACGGCGCGGCACGCGACAGGTCGATGTCATCGGCCAGCGCCGTCAGTCGCTCGTCGGTGATCAGGCTCTCCGCCGCGACGCGCATGCGGGTCGGGTCGGTGACGTGGCGGTCGCGCAGCGAGAACGCGCGCTTCGTGGCCTCGACGCAGCGATGCACGTACTCGACGCCGAGCGGGTCGAGATCGGCAACGCCGACCCGGTCGAGGATGCCGAGGATCGCCAGCGACACCAGGCCCTGGGTGGGCGGCGGGAAGTTCCACAGCGTGCCGGCCGAATGCGCGAGCGACAGCGGCGCGCGCCACTGCGCGTGGTAGCGGCGCAGATCGTCGTGCGACACCGGACTGCCGGCGGCGGCCAGTCCGGCCGCGAGCGTCGCGCCGATGTCGCCGCGGTGGAACGCGTCGAAGCCGTCGCGCGCGAGCGTGTCGAGCGTGTCGGCCAGCGCCGGGGCCCGGCGCGTTCCTCCGGCCGCAGGCGCAGTGGCGTCGGGTTCGAGAAACGCCTCCGCGAAACCGGGGATCGACCGCAGCTCGTCGCGCTTGGCCGCTGTCGCGGCCGCCTGGCTGTCGGTCACGCGCGCGCCATGCCGCGCTCGCCGGATCGCGTCCGCGAGCAGCCGCGACCGTGGCAGGCGCCCGCCCCAGGCGGTACGCCCGAACTCGAACGCCTCGTGCCAGCCGGCGACCAGGCCGGCGACCGTGTTCGCGGCGGCCGGCCCGCGCACCGGAATCGCGTCGAAGCCGCGCTCGCGGTACCAGTCGCGCGAGGCCGCCGCGGCCGCGGGACCGCAGGCGTCGAGGGCGCGCACCGCGCCGTCCCCGGGCTCGGCCACCAGCCAGAACGCATCCCCGCCGAGCGCGTTCATGTGCGGGTACACCACGGCGATCGTCGCGCACACCGCGAGCATCGCCTCGATCGCGTTGCCGCCCTCGCGCAGCACGTCGGCGCCGGACTCGGCGGCCTGCCAGTGCGGAGCGGTCACCATGCCGCGCGTGCCCACGGCACGCAGCAGTCCGTGAGCGCGGGCGCTCACGGTCGACGCTGTTCGAGAATCATGCGCACGAAGATAGCCGACGCTCGCGGGCGGCCAGGCCGGTCGTGTGCATGCTCGACGCTCATGCGGCCGGACGCCGCGCGACGAAGTCGATCTCCACCAGCGCGTCGCACGCGAGCGCGGTGACGCCGATGCAGGTGCGCGCAGGCAGACGCCCCGACGCGAACCACGTGCGGTACTCGGCGTTGAACGCCGCGTAGTCGCGCTCGAAGTGCGTGAGGTAGGCACCGGTGCGCACGACGTCGTCCAGATCGAGACCGAGGCCCTGCAGCACGTGACGCAGGTTGTGCATCACCTGACGGGTCTGCGCGACGATGCCGTCGGCCAGCGCCGCGTCGGGCGCGCCGGCGACCGTGGGCATCTGCCCGGTCACGAACACCCAGCCGTCGCACTCGGTCGCGTGCGAGAACGGCGCGACCGGTTCGGGCGCCCCGGGAATCATCAGGAAACGGATGTCGCGCATCGCGGCCTCGGCGAAGTCTCGAAGGCGTCGAGGGTAGCGGCCGCGCGCAGGGTGCGACGCGGTTGCCGCGGTGCTGCCGCGCCGCCAGTCCTGCACGCGGCACGAACGGCGCGCATGCTCGCCCCTACCCGTGACCTCGTGATCGTCCGATGCCCGACGCCGTCGCCCTGCTCCTCGCCCCCCACGTCCGCGATCTCGGCGGCTTCTCGGTACGCCGTCTGCTGCCCGCCGCCGAGCGCCGCGCGATCGGCCCGTTCGTCTTCTTCGACCACATGGGGCCGGCGCACTTCGCGCCCGGCGCGGGCCTCGACGTGCGCCCGCATCCGCACATCGGGCTCGCGACCGTCACCTACCTGTACGAGGGCGCGTTCATGCACCGCGACAGCCTGGGCAGCGTGCAGCGCATCGAGCCCGGCGCGGTCAACTGGATGACCGCAGGCCGCGGCATCGTCCACAGCGAGCGCTCGCCGGACGATCTGCGCGCGGCCGGCCACCGCGTGCACGGCATCCAGACCTGGGTCGCGTTGCCGGCGGACCGCGAGAACACGGCCCCCGACTTCACCCACGTCCCGGCGGCGATGCTGCCGACGCACGCGCAGCCCGGCGTCGCGCTGCGCGTGATCGCCGGCACCGGCTTCGGGCTGCAGGCGCCGACTCCGGTGGCGTCGCCGACGCTGTATGTCGCGATCGACCTCGAACCCGGCGCGTCGCTCACGCTGCCGGACGAACACGCCGAGCGCGCGGTGTACGCCGCCGCGGGCGACGTGCGCATCGACGCCACCGCCGTGCCGCAGCACCACGTCGCACTGCTCGACCCGGCCGCGACGCCGGTGCTCACCGCCGACACCCCCGCGAAGGTCATGTTCTTCGGCGGTGCGCCGCTCGACGGACCGCGCCACCTGTGGTGGAACTTCGTCGCGTCCGACGCGGCCGCGATCGAGGCCGCGAAGGCCCGCTGGGCCGCGGGCGGCTTCGACGCGGTGCCGGGCGAGACCGAGTTCATCCCGCTGCCCGAGCGCTGAGACCCGCGGGTCCGCGATCGATCCGTTCGAACGGTTGCACCACGCGCTCGACGCCTCGCCCGGGCGCACGCCCGGCGCGCCTCGGATCCGACGGACGGACGATCGGCGTCACGCGGGGGCTCGAATTCGACGCACGCGTAGCACTGAACTTCACGCGCCGCACCGCGCCAAAATCGACGCCTCCCGCAGCGCCCGGTTCCGGCCGGTGCGCCGCGCCGCCTTCGTCCCCGACGCCCGAGTGTTCCCATGCGCGACCCCGCCCCGACCGTCGTCCGCCTCGCGGACTACACCCCGCCCGCCTTCCTCGTCGACACCGTCGACCTCGATGTCGACATCCGCGACGACCATGCCGTCGTGCGCGCACGCATCGCCTTGCGCCGCAATCCGCAGGCGGCGGTGTCGACCGGACCGCTGGTCCTCGACGGCGACGAACTGACGCTGCTGTCGATCGCGATCGACGGGACGCCGCTGTCCGCCGACGCGTACACGGTCGAGTCCGACCGCCTCGTGGTCGCGCAGCCCCCCGCGCAGGGCGTGGTCGAGACGCTCACGCGCATCGACCCGTTCGGCAACACGAAGCTGATGGGCTTCTTCCGGTCGAAGGACGGCCTGTTCACCCAGTGCGAAGCCGAGGGCTTCCGGCGCATCACGTGGTTTCTCGACCGCCCCGACGTGATGGCGCGCTACACCTGCACGCTGCACGCCGACGCGGCGCGCTTCCCGCAGCTGCTGTCGAACGGCAATCCGGTCGCCGCCGGCGTCGAGCCGGGCGGGCGCCACTTCGCGACCTGGGTCGATCCGTTCCCGAAGCCGTCGTACCTGTTCGCGATGGTGGCCGCGAAGCTCGACGTGCTGGAAGACACGATCGTCACGCGCTCCGGGCGCCGCGCGCAGCTCGCGGTCTACGTCGAGCCCGGCAAGCTCGACCAGGCCGACTTCGCGATGGCGGCGCTGAAGAAGTCGATCCGCTGGGACGAGGAACGTTTCGGGCTCGAACTCGACCTCGACCGTTTCATGATCGTCGCGGTCGGCGACTTCAACATGGGGGCGATGGAGAACAAGGGCCTCAACATCTTCAACACGAAGTACGTGCTGGCCCGCCCCGACACCGCGACCGACGGCGACTATCTCGGCGTCGACCGCGTGGTCGCGCACGAGTACTTCCACAACTGGACCGGCAACCGCGTCACCTGCCGCGACTGGTTCCAGCTGTCGCTGAAGGAAGGGCTGACGGTGTTCCGCGATCAGGAGTTCGGCGCCGACATGTACTCGCGCCCGGTCCAGCGCATCCAGGAGGTGCGCGGCCTGCGCGCGGCGCAGTTCCCCGAGGACGCCGGGCCGATGGCGCATCCGATCCGGCCGCAGTCGTACATGGAGATCAGCAACTTCTACACGGCGACGGTCTACGAGAAGGGGGCCGAGGTCGTGCGGATGATCCACACGCTGATCGGGCGCGACGCGTTCCGGCGCGGCATGGACCTGTACTTCGCGCGCCACGACGGCAAGGCGGTCACCACCGACGACTTCGTCGACGCGATGCAGGACGCCGGCGGCGTCGACCTCACGCAGTTCCGTCGCTGGTACGACCAGGCCGGCACCCCGCACCTCGACGCCGACACGCGCTTCGACGCTGACACGCGCCGCTTCACCCTCACGCTGACGCAGACCTGCGGTCCGTCGCCCGGGCAGCCCGACAAGCTGCCGTTCCACATCCCGGTCGCCGTCGGCCTCCTCGGCCCGGACGGGACCGACCTGCCGCTGCGCCTGGACGGCGAGGCCGCGCCCGACGGCACCACGCGCGTGCTGTCGCTGACCGAACCGCAGCAGACGTGGACCTTCGTCGACGTGCCCGCGCGGCCGGTCGTGTCGCTGCTACGCGATTTCTCCGCGCCGGTGGTGCTGCATCACGACGCGTCGGAGGCCGATCTGATGCTGCGCATGGCGCACGACGCCGACGCGTTCAACCGCTGGGAGGCCGGCCAGCAGCTCGCGACCGGTCTGATCCTGGCCGGCGTCGCCGCGCGCCGCGAGCACCGCGCCTTCGACGTGCCGACCCGCTTCGTCGACGCGTTCGCGGCGGTGCTCGCCGACGCCGACCGCGACCCGGCGTTCGCCGCCGAAGCGCTCTCGCTGCCGTCCGAGAGCTTCGTCGCCGAGCAGCTCGACGAGGTCGACCCCGACGCGATCCACGCGGTACGCGTGCGGGTGCGCCAGGCCGTGGCCGAGCGCCTGCGCGACGCGCTGCTCGCGCGCTACCGGTCGATGGCGGTGCCGGGGCGCTACAGCCCCGACGCCGTGTCGGCCGGCCGCCGCGCACTGCGCAACCTGTGTCTGGGCTACCTGATGGAGCTGGACGACGCGGAAGTCCGGGCGATCTGCGTCGCGCAGTTCGACGGCGCCGACAACATGACCGACACGATGGCGGCACTCGGCTGCCTTGCAGCCACCGACTGCGACGAACGCCAGCCGGCACTCGACCGCTTCCACGCACGCTGGAAACACGAGGCGCTCGTGCTCGACAAGTGGTTCGCGGTGCAGGCGTCGTCGCGGCTGCCCGGCACGCTCGCGCGCGTGCAGGCGCTGCTGCGCCACCCCGACTTCGACCTGCGCAACCCGAACCGCGCGCGGTCGGTGATCGGCGTGTTCTGCCACGGCAACCCGGTGCGCTTCCACGCCGCCGACGGCGCCGGCTACGCGTTCTTCGCCGATCAGGTGATCCAGCTCGACGCGATCAACCCGCAGGTCGCGTCGCGACTGGCGCGTGCGATGGATCGCTGGCGCCGCTACGACACCGGGCGCCAGGCGCACGCCCGCGCGGCGCTCGAGCGCATCCGCGACCGCGACGGGCTGTCGAAGGATGTCACCGAGGTGGTCACGCGCGCGCTCGCGTGATCGCATCGCACGACCGCCGCCCGATGCACCGTCGAGAGCCTGGCGGCACCATGCCGGTGCCGTGCGGCGCCCCGCGGTGCGGCTTTTCGATTGCGCGCGCCTCGGGAGCCGCACCGGGTCGCCGCGGGCACCTCGCATGCTTGTCCGCGTGCGTGATGCGCCTGTCGGCGCGCCCTGCGGAATCCGCCCGATGACCGTCGTCGAGTCGCTGTACCGCTATCCCGTGAAGGGTCTGTCGCCGGAGCCGCTCGCGCAGGTGACGCTGCAGGCCGGCAAGGCCTTCCCCGGCGACCGCGCCATCGCGGTGACCAACGGCCGCTGGACCTTCGATCCGACCGCGACGGTCGCGCATCCGAAGACCGACTTCTACGTGCTGCTGCTGCACGAGCGTCTCGCGCAGCTGGCGACGCGCTACGACGACGCGACGCGGACGGTGACGATCGCGCAGGACGGCCGCGACGTGATCGCAGCCCGCGTCGACGACGCGGCCGCGAGCGCGCGCCTTGCGCACTGGCTGCGCGACTTCATCGGCGAGACCGGCACGCCCGAGGTCGTCGTCGCACCGCCCTGGCTGCGCTTCACCGACGTGGCGGTGGTGTCGGTGCCGCTGATGCACTCGTGGTCGGTGATCAATCTCGCGTCGGTGCGGGCGCTCGAGGACTGGATCGGCGTACCGGTCGATCCGATGCGCTTCCGCGCCAACATCGTCATCGACACCGGTCGCGCGTGGGAAGAGTTCGAGTGGATCGACCGTGACGTCGCGTTCGGCGACATCCGCACGCACGGCGTGCTGCGCACGCAGCGCTGCCTCGCCACCCACGTCGATCCCGCGACCGGCGACCGCGACCTCGACATCAGCGGCGCGATCCGCCAGGCCTTCGGGCATCCCGACATGGGCATCTACGTCGAGGGGCGCAGCGACGGCACGCTGACGCGCGGCGATTCCGTGCGGCTGATCTGATCTCCGGCAGAACAGCGCGACGGCCGCGCGCGGCGATGCGCCCCCGTCACGGCGCGCGCTTCGACCCGCCGTCGGCGTCGGGGTCCAGTCCCAGTTCGCGCAGCAGGTCGACGACGCCCGGCGGCAGCGCAGGCGGTGCGGACGGCGCGGGGGGCGCGGGAGGCGGCGGGGGCGGCGCGGCTTCGGCGCGCCCCGCGGGCGGCGGGGCGGCGGGCGCCGCGGGATCGGCGGGCGTCGAGGCTGCGGGTTCGCCCTGCAACACGGCGTCGAGCGCACGCTCGACGGCCTCGGGTGCGGGCATGGACGCGTCGGGGACGCTGCGCGGCGCGCGCGCGACGAACGCCCAGTCGCCGACGCTCTTCGCCGGGCCGAACACGCGCGTGTCGGGCCACAGCCCGTCGGCCGGTCGCGGTGTCGCGGTGGCGCGCGAGCGCACGCCGACGATCGCACCGTCGGCGCCGCGGATCTCGATCCAGTCGGCGCGCCCCGTGAACGGATCCCGGTAGAGCCGGCGCAGATGGCGGCGTGGCGGCGTGAAGCGGCGGTCGTCGACCAGTTCGTCGAGCCGCTGCGGGCCGCGCGACACGCCGTCGGGCGGCACGGCGCCGGCGAACGACGCGACGCCGCGCTGGTACTGGCGGCCCACCCAGACCAGCTCGCGCTCGCGATCGGCGCGGGTCTGGGCGCTCCAGAGTTTCGCCGCGGCCGCCGCCAGCACGGCGGCGACGAACGCCACCATCAGCACCAGCGACAGCGTGAAGCCACGCTCGCCGCGAGCGGACCGCCGCCGGTGGCGCATCACCAGTCGCGATACGGCACGCCGTTCAGGCCGACGGCCTGCGACAGCGAGTGCACGTCGTAGACATCGGCGCCGGGCGCCGGCGCGTCCGGCGGCGAGTCGCTGCTGCGCTTGCCCCAGGTCGCGTCCGCGTCCGCGCCGTCGGCCGCGAACGGATCGCGCGGGATGCGGCGCAGGAAGTAGATCCGCCGCTTCGGGTCGAGCGTGTCGGGCACGCCGGTCACCAGCACGCCGAGCGACGCCGGCCAGCCGGTGTCCCCCGGCCGGCGCGCGATGCGGCCGTCGTCGCCGGCCTGCTTGTAGTCGTCGAGCGCCTGACGGATCTGGCGCAGCGCGGTGCGCAGCTCCTGCTCCTTCTCGCGCTTGAGCGCGGTCAGCACCATCGGGGTCGCGAGCGCGACCAGCAGCACGACGAGCGCCGCGGAGATCGCCATCTCCAGCAGCGTGAAGCCGCGCGCGTCGCGGCGCGTCATGCGCGCTGCACGGCGCGTTCGCGGCGGCGCCAGACGAAGCTGCCCGAGGTGCGGCGACCCCCCAGCACGTAGGCCAGGACGGCCCCGTCGGCGAGCAGCAGGCGTTGCGCACGCCGGCCGCGCCCGCGTCCGCACATCAGCAGCTGGTCGCCCGGCCGCACCGCGACATCGTCGTCGGGCAGCAGCTGCAGCGCGCCGTCGCGCGCGAGCGCGAGCGCGATCACCGGCAGCGCCTCGGCCCGGTCGCGCGGGTCGCGCAGCAGCGCACCGACCGTCAGCGTGCCG
>JALORJ010000308.1 GCA_025459035.1 Burkholderiales bacterium | reverse complement strand
CCGGGCTGGCCGGGAATCCTGCTGCACGAGGCGATCGGCCACGGGCTCGAGGGCGACTTCAACCGCAAGGGCACGTCGGCGTTCAGCGGACGCATCGGCGAGCGGGTAGCGGCGCCGGGCGTGACGGTCGTCGACGACGGCACCATCGCGCGGCGGCGCGGCTCGCTCAACGTCGACGACGAAGGCCACGTGACGCAGCGCACGGTGCTGATCGAGGACGGTCTGCTGAAGGGCTATCTGCAGGACACGCTGAACGCGCGGCTGATGGGCGTGGCGCCGACCGGCAACGGCCGGCGCGAGTCGTACGCGCACCTGCCGATGCCGCGCATGACCAACACCTGCATGCTGGGCGGCGATCGCGACCCCGAAGAGATCCTGCGTTCGGTCAAGCGCGGCCTGTACGCGGTGAACTTCGGCGGCGGCCAGGTCGACATCGTCAGCGGCAAGTTCGTCTTCAGCGCCGCCGAGGCGTGGCTGATCGAGGACGGCAAGGTCACCGCGCCGGTGAAGGGCGCGACGCTGATCGGCAACGGGCCGGACGTGCTGCAGCGCGTGGGCATGATCGGCAACGACATGGCGCTCGACTCGGGCATCGGCACCTGCGGCAAGGACGGCCAGAGCGTGCCGGTCGGGGTCGGCCAGCCGACGGTGCGCATCGACGGTCTGACGGTGGGCGGCACCGCGTGAGTCGCGGCCCGCGGCTGCGCGGCGGGGGCGGCGGGTGAGCGTCGCGCCGGCGCCGCCCGACGGGCTGCCCGCGGGCTTCGGCGCGGCCCCGGCCGTCAACCGCCTGCTCGACGCGCTCGAGCCGCTGGGCGATGGCACCGCGCGCGCCGACGACATCTACGCCCGGCTGGGCGAGACGCGCTTCTTCTCCGACTTCACCGCGTCCGATGTCGCGCGCCTCGCGCAGGCGATGCGCCTGTACCGTGCCCCCGCGGGCGCGGAGCTGATCCGCGAAGGCGACGTCGAGGACTACATGGTGCTGGTGATCGAGGGGCGCGTGAGCATCGACAAGCGCGACCGCCACGGCTACGAGCAGTCGATGAGCGCGGTGGGTCCGGGCGCGATCCTGGGCGAGATGTCGATGATCGACGGCGAGCCGCGCTTCGCGAGCTGCATCGCCATCGACGACACGGTGTTCGCGGCCATCACGCGCGACGCGATGGTGACCATCATCCTCGAGGACCCGGCCCTCGGGGCCAAGGTGCTGATCAAGCTGGTGACGATGCTGTCGGCGCGGCTGCGCCAGACCAGCTCGAACCTGCTGCACTACCTGGCACCCTGAGGGGGCGACGAGCAAGCCCCGGGCGGGAGGCGGGGCGCTCCATGCGCGGCAGGCCGTTGCGCGGTTGGCGTCGCCCGACTGCATCGCCGATCTCCGCGCGCCGGCATCGGTGTCGCCCGACCCCGCGTGGCGTCGCTCGCGCCGGTTTCGGCTCGACCCGGTGGCGCACGGTTTCTGTTGCGAGCGCCTCGGTGCGGCGCACTCGGCGTCCCATCTCGCCTGCGTTCTGTGTGCACGGCCATTGGCGTTCTTGTGTCCGCCGATGCGGGGGCGACTCACCGGCGGCAGCGCCACCCGTGCCAAGGGTTCGCTCGTCGCGCGCGGTGTCACGGGTCGCGTCGAGCGTCGCTCAGAAACCGCGGATCCAGCTGCCGCGCACCTGCCAGACGCCGTAGGTCGGTCCGGCCTCGGCGCGCGTGTCGATGCGCATGACCGACAGGTCCAGCGACTGCTGCGCGTCCAGCGGCACGTTGACGCCGATCTCGCCGATCAGGCTGCGTGCGTCGACGCGGTACGCGGTGAAGCGGTCGGCACCGCGGTCGAACGCGGTATCGGGCGCCGCCGTGCGGAACCAGCCGGGCGCATAGCCGGGGGCGGCCCCGGTGCGCAGGCCGATGACGTGATCGCCGTCGAGCCAGGTCGCGCTGCCGTACACCGTGACGCGGTCGCTCGCGCGCCAGTCGACGGCCACCGCCGCGCGCCACGTGCGCAGGTCGAACACGCCGGTGGTGTCGGCGAAGCGACGCTCGGCGGTGAAGTGCGTGGCGAGCCGCAGGCGATCGGTCAGGTGCTGCGACGCGCCGACGCTCGCGGCCACGATCGCGCCGTCGCGCAGCGCGCTGTCGGCGTGACGCAGCGCTTCGCCGTGGAGCGCGGCCTCGAGCGTCGGGGCGGTGAAGCCGGGCGTCGGCTGCCAGCGCCACGCGAGGCGGCCGACGAGCGCCGCCTGGTTCAGCGCGTCGTACGTGCGCTGTGCCCGCAGCCGCAGGCCCACGCGCCCGACGATCCCGGCGCTCGCGCCGAGCGGTGCGCTCTTCGCGACGGCGGCCTCGACGAACAGCGCCTGGTCGCTGCGCTCGTTGCCGCCGCGTGCGCGGTTCAGGTTGCTGTCGTGCAGTGCGCCCGCTTCCACGTTCACCCGCAGGTCGGCCGCGCCGGCCGTCACCGCAAGCGCGAGCCCGGCGGCGGTGACGACGCGCACGACGGTGACACGAGCGGCGACACGAGACGACATCGGGCGGCGGGCCGGAAAACGACGGATGCGTCGAGCATAGCGGCGGGGGTCGCACAATCGGGCGTTCGCCCCCCGACCCCGGAGACTGCCGCGATGCGAGAGACCGCCGAAGACCGCTTCATCGAGCCGCGCCGCGCGTGGCTGCTGCGGGCGCTCGCGCTCGGCGTGGTCGGTGCCGCGCCCGGTGCACACGCCGACGTGCTCGGCAAGCGGCCCGGCAAGCTGCCGCCCGGGCGCTCGATCTGGGACGTGCAGGGCGCTGTGACCGTCGCCGGCAAGCCGGCCACGCTCGAGACGCGCGTGAACGCCGGTGACGTGATCGAGACCGGGCCGGGCGCGTCGATCGTGTTCGCGGTCGGGGCCGACGCCTTCATGCTGCGCGAGAAGAGCCGCATGGAGACGCGTGCGGCGCCGCAGGGCGCGGTGATCGACTTCTTCCGCCTCGCGACCGGCGCCGTGCTGTCGGTCTTCGGCAGCGGGCGCAAGCAGTTCGCCGGCACCACCGCGACCATCGGCATTCGCGGCACCGGCGTGTACCTCAAGTCGGATGCGGCGATGACCTACGTCTGCACGTGCTACGGCGCGACCGACATCGCGGCGCTCGACGACCCGAAGGTGACCGAGCGCATCGTCTCGCGCCATCACGATGCACCGCGCTTCATCTACGGTCCGGGCGAGCGCAAGCGCATCGAGCCCGCGCCGTTCATGAACCACACCGATCTCGAACTGGCGCTGATCGAGGCGCTGGTCGGGCGCGCCCCGCCGTTCGCGCTGTTCGACGAGGGCTACGGCGGCAACCGCCGCTACTGACAGGATCCGCGGCCGGTGCTCAGTGGGGATGCCACTGCGGATTCGGGCCGAACAGGTCGTCGGCGAGGCTGATCTCGCCCATCAGCCACAGCCCGAACAGCAGGCTGGCCAGCGCCGCGGTCAGCCGCAGCGCGTCGTGCAGTCGCGGCACGCGGCCGGCACTCCACGCGAACGGCAGCGCGAACGGTACCGAAGCCGAAAAGCATCAGGTAGGCCATGCCCCACCACGGGTCGTGGATCGCACCGAGTGCCAGCAGCGCGACCGCGGCCGATCCCGCCATCCCGTGCACGAGGCCGACCGCGACAGGCCGCAGCGCGCTCCAGCCGCGCAGCGTGCCGAAGCGCCGGTCGAGCCAGGCGGTCGGCACCGCGTGCTCGGCGTGGCCGTGGCCACCATGGTCGTGCGTGTGCGCATGGACCCAGTCACCGTGCAGGTGCATGTGGTCGTGCGCGCCCGCGACCCCGGCGCGGCCGACGCGGGTGTGGCCGGGACGCGCCAGCGCATGCGCTGCCGAGACGCCCGGGCCGGGCTCGACGGCGATCCACGGCCCCGCCAGGCGCGGGCGTCGGTCGCGCCACCAGCCGCGCAGTGCCAGCACCCCCAGCACGACGAGCATCACGCCGACGGCGAACTCCATGGCCAGACCGACGCGTGCCGGGATCGCGATCTGGAACACGACGATCGCGCCGCCGACGGCCAGCACGGTCAGCGTGTGACCGGCGCCCCACAGCACGCCGATCCACGCGGCGGGCGCGAGGCTGCGGGCGCGGCCGACGATGGTGGTGATCGCGACCACGTGATCCGCGTCGGTCGCATGGCGCATGCCGAGCACGAAGCCCAGCAGCAGGAACGCGCCGAGTTCGCCGATCACCGCGCCGGCCGTGTGCCGCTCTTGAGCAGCACGAGCAGCGCGCCGCCTCCGCCGTCCTCGGGGCGCGCCTGCACGTACGCGAGCACCTCGTCCTTCTGCCGCAGCCAGTGCGCGACCTTGCCCTTCAGCACCGGCACGCCGCCGACGGAGCGCCAGCCCTTGCCGTGCACGATCCGCACGCAGCGCATGCCGGACTTCACCGCGTCGGCCAGGAACGCGACCAGCTGCACGCGGGCGGCATCGACCGTCAGCCCGTGCAGGTCGAGGTGGTCCTGCACCGCCCACGTGCCGCGGCGCAGCTTGCGCAGCACATCGGGGGCGATGCCGTCGCGGCGGTACGTGACCTCGTCGCCGATCTCGAGCCCGACGTCGGTGTCGAGCGGATCGGAGAGGCTGTCGGCCAGCACCGCGGCCTCGTCGCGCCGGGTCTGCGCCGGGACCGGTGGCGGCGCCGGCGGTGCGATCACGACCTTCGCGGGCGGGCGGATCGGCGCGACGTCGCGCATCGCGGCGGCGAAGTCGTCGGCGATCTCGCCGGCCGCGGGCTCGGGCTTGGGGTCGGCCATCGGGTGGCAGGGTCGGCGCGGCGTTGCGTCAGGCCTGCTGCTCCAGCCAGCGCTCGGCGTCGAGTGCGGCCATGCAGCCGGTGCCGGCGCTGGTGATCGCCTGACGGTACACGTGGTCCTG
>JALORJ010000307.1 GCA_025459035.1 Burkholderiales bacterium | reverse complement strand
CGCCGCTCACGCAGTTCGTCGACGGCACCGGGCCGATCTTCAAGGGCGACCTGTTCCCGTTCGTCTTCATCACGATCGCGTGCGGCGCGATCTCGGGCTTCCACTCGCTGGTGTCGTCCGGCACGACGCCGAAGCTGCTCGCCAACGAACGCGAGATCCGCATGATCGGTTACGGCTCGATGGCGCTCGAGTCGTTCGTCGCGATCATGGCGGTCGTCGCGGCCTGCGTGATGGAGCCCGGCGTGTACTTCGCCATCAACAGCCCGGCCGGCGTGGTCGGCAAGCTCCCGGCCGACGCCGTCGCGAAGATCACCGGCTGGGGTTTCCCGGTCACGGTCGAGACCATGGACGGGCTGGCGAAGGCGATGGGAGAGTCGACGCTGTTCGCGCGCACCGGCGGCGCGCCGTCGCTCGCGGTCGGCATGGCCACGATCTTCTCCAAGACCTTCGGCGGCACGCTCCTCGACCTCTGGTACCACTTCGCGATCATGTTCGAGGTCCTGTTCATCCTGACCACGCTGGATGCGGGCACCCGGGTCGGACGCTTCATGCTGCAGGACGTGCTGAAGCACGTGTCGCCGAAGCTGGGCGACGTGTCGTCGTATCCCGCGACGGTGCTGGCGAGCGTCGTGTTCGTCGGCGCCTGGGGCTACTTCCTCGTCCAGGGCGTGCAGGACCCGCTGGGCGGCGTCAACATCCTCTGGCCGCTGTTCGGCATCTCCAACCAGCTGCTGGCCGGCATCGCGCTCACCGTGTGCACCGGCATCCTCGTGAAGATGGGCAAGGTGCGCTACGCGTGGGTCACCGGCGCGCCGCTGGCGTGGCTCGCGGTCGTGTGCACGACGGCGGCGTGGCAGAAGATCTTCAGCCCGAACCCGGCCATCGGCTTCCTCGCCGGCGCAAACGACCTCGCGCAGAAGCTGGCCGCCGGCACGCTGCCGCCCGAGAAGGTCGCGAGCGCGCCGTCGCTGATCCTCGGTCAGCGCATCGACGCGGTCCTCGCGGCGCTGTTCGCGATCATCCTGTGGGTCGTCATCGCCGACATGGTGCGCATGAGCCTGCGCTTCCTGCGCGGCGATCGCGTCCAGCCGCTGTCCGAGTCGAGCTACGTCGCGACGCAGCTCGGACGCATCGGCCTGGCCGCCCATGTCTGACGCGGTCCGCGCCCCCGATGCGCAGGCCGGCGGTGGCCTGCGCGCGGACCTGCGTCAGCTCTGGGACTTCATGCGACAGGTGTCGGGCGACGACGCCTACGAGCGCTATCTCGCGCGGCACGCACGCACGCACCCCGACGTCGAGCCGCTGTCGCAACGCGCGTTCTTCGCCGAGGAGCAGGCGCGCAAGTGGGGGTCGATCAACCGCTGCTGCTGAGCGCGCAGCGCGGACATCGCACGCTCAGAACCGGCGTTCGCCCCAGGCCCCGGTCGACTGGAACTGCACGTACTCGAACAGGTTGTCCGAGACCTTGCGGGTCTTCGGCCCCGCGTCCTTCAGCAGCGTGTCGCCGAACAGGCGCCCGAGGTCGAGCGACACGCCGACGTAGCTGATGCGGGTGCGGTCACCGCCGACCTCGAACCCGCGCGCGCCGTAGCCGATCGACGCTTCGAGATACTTCACGATCGGAATGCGGGCGAGCGCGTCGATGCCGGACGCCTTCGCGACGACGTAGTAGGTCTGGCCCTCGTAGTCGCTGAACGGCGCCCACTGCCGGCGCGAGCCGTCCGCGAGCCGCGACGGCAGGTAGTGGATACGCAGGTCGACCACACGGTCGATGCCGGGGCGCGTCTCCATCACCACCGCCGCGGCGGCGCCGGCGAGATTCATCAGCGCGTCCTCGCGCGAGAAGCTCCAGCGCTTCGCGAAGCCGTCGATCACCTCGACCCCCGTCAGCGCTCCGAACATCGTGACGGTCGACAGCTTCAGCGCCGTCGCGGGGTCGTTGCCGAAGCTCTGCAGACCCCAGGTCGCGAGCCGCGTGCCCGCGTACGTGAACATGAAGTGCCCGAGCTTGTCCTGCCCGCCGTGATCGGTGTCGGATCCAAACCAGCCCTCCGGTCGCGACTTGAAGTCGCGCTCGAAGCCGTCGCCCCACCAACTGGTGAGGCCGAACAGGTACACGGCGCCGACCGATCCACCGAGCAGCCACGCCGAGCGGCGTGCGATGCGGTCGCGCTCGAAACTGTCGTCGCGGCGCTCCGCGACGGCGGACGCATCGACGTCCGGGGCGACCGACGGCGCCGCCTCCGGCGCGAGCGCATCGGCCGGGACGGCGGCGCGCGCGGCGGGCACGAGCAAGGCCGCGATCATGACGGCGTGCAGGCAACGCTTCCGGTTCATGCGGTCTCCCGCGGGTGGCTCGACCTGTGCCGATGTTGCGCGTGACGTCGGAAAACAGGAAGGCCCGCGACGCACGTCGGCCGATCAGTCGCCCGCGATCGTCATGCGCTCCACCAGCACCGAACCGCACTGGCGCGACGAGCGCCGCAGCACGTCGGTGCCGATCGCGACGATGCCGCGATACAGGTCGCGCAGGTTCGACGCGATCGTGATCTCCGTGACCGGGTACGCGATCGCCCCGTTCTCGACCCAGAAGCCGGCCGCACCGCGCGAGTAGTCGCCGGTGACGGTGTTCACCCCCTGCCCGAGCAGGTCGGTGACGAGCAGGCCGGTGCCGAGACTCGCGAGCAGGGTGTCGAAGCTCTGCCCGGTGCTGTCCAGCGTGAGGTTGTGCGTGCCTCCGGCGTTGCCGGTGGTCTGCAACCCGAGCTTGCGTGCGGAGTAGCTGCCGAGGAACCAGCCCTGCAGGATGCCGTCGACCACGACGTCACGATCCCGGGTCGCCACACCCTCGTCGTCGAAGCTGCCGCTCGCGAGCCCGCGCGGCACGTGCGCGAGGTCGCGGATGCGCACGCATGGCGCGAACACGGCAGTGCCCATCGCGTCGAGCAGGAACGAGGCGCGGCGGTACAGGCTGCCGCCGCTGGCCGCGGCCGCGAAGTGCCCGAGCAGCGAACTCGCGACGGTGGCGTCGAACAGCACGGGCGCCTCGCAGGTGGCGAGCTTGCGCGCACCGACATGCGCGGCGGCGCGGGTCCCGGCCTTGCGGCCGACGCTCTCGACGTCGTCCAGGTCTTCCCAGGCGCGCGCGACCGTGTACCAGTCGTCGCGCTGCATCGCGTCACCGCTGCCGGCGATGACCGAGCACGACACGCTGTAGCGCGAACCGGGACCGCCGCCGACGAAGCCCGCCGAGTTGGCGTAGACGAACTGCGACTCCTGCGTGTTCACCGACGCCCCCTCGGAATTGGTCACGCGTGCATCGGCATCGAGTGCAGCCTGCTCGCAGCGCTGCGCGAGCGCGATCGCGTCGTCGACCGCCACGTCGTGCGGGTGGTACAGGTCGAGGTCGGGAAACGCGCGCGCGAATCGCTCCGGATCGGCAAGGCCGGCGAACGGATCTTCGGCCGTGTGGCGCGCGATCGACAGCGCGGCTTCGACCGTGGCGCGGATCGCCGCGGGCGCGAGGTCCGACGTGCTCGCGCTGCCGCGCCGCTGGCCGTGGAA
>JALORJ010000306.1 GCA_025459035.1 Burkholderiales bacterium | reverse complement strand
GCTGCTCGGGCCGCGACGTCAACATTCTCGAGAGCCGCTGGAAGCGCGACGGCAGCGTGACCACGTGGTGCGCCAGCTGCGACAGTCAGCCGGGGCGACGCTGGCGGTGCACGACCAACGCCGCGAAGGACCGGGTCGAGTGCATCGACGCCCGTCCGGAGGACGCCTGCCGCTGAGCGGCGGTCGGCGAGCGCAGCACGCCGCGCCGCGGGCGCGACAGGATCGGCAGGGTCCGACACACTCGGCGCGGTCTCGATCGCCGCGCCCGCCCCGATGGACAAGTTCGACCGCGTCTTCCAGCTCGATCGCCTGCTGCGTGCGCGGCGCACGCCGCTGCCGCTGCGCGACATCCAGGCCCGCCTCGAGTGCAACGCGTCGACCGCCAAGCGGATCATCTCGGTGCTTCGCAACCAGCTGGGCGCGGAGGTCGACTACGTGCGCGATGCCGGCTACGTGTACCGCCGCGCGCCCGGGGGCGAGGTGCCCGACCTGCCGGGACTGTGGTTCGACGGCGCCGAGCTGCAGGCGCTGGTCGCGTTCGAGCAGCTGGTGACGCGGCTCGCGCCCGGGGTGCTGCGCGATCACTTCGATCCGCTGCGCCGGCGCATGGACCGCCTGCTGGAGCGCCGCGGGCTGACCACCTCGCAGGTCGCCGGCCGCATCCGCGTGCTGTCGATGGCCGGACGCGATCCCGGGCCGTGGTTCAAGACCGTGGCCGACGCGACGCTGCAGCGCCATCGGCTGGTGCTCGACTACGTCGCGCGGCATGACGACCGGCGGGTGCAGCGCGAGGTGTCGCCGCAGCGGCTGACCCACTACCGCGACTGCTGGTACGTCGATGCGCTGGACCATCTGCGCAGCGCGCAGTCCGGGCGGCGCGAGCTGCGCAGCTTCGCGCTGGATCGCATCGAGCGCGCGACGGTGCGCGATGCGCCGGCCGAGGAGGTCGACGACGCTGCGCTCGATCGCTGGTTCGCCGGCAGCTACGGCATCTTCGGCGGCGAGCCGGACCAGGTGGCGGTGCTGCGATTCACGCCCGAGCGCGCGCGCTGGGTGTCGGCCGAGCGCTGGCATCCGCGGCAGCTCGGCCGCTTCGATGCGGACGGGCGCTGGGTGCTCGAGGTGCCGTTCGCGAAGTCGCCGGAGCTGGTGATGGACATCCTGCGCCACGGTCCGGCGGTCGAGGTGCTGGCCCCCGCGTCCCTGCGCGCGGAGGTCGCGGCCGCGCTGGCCGCGGCGGCGGCTCGCTACGCGCAGGCGGCCGATCCGGTGGCGCCGACGCTCAGTTTGCCGCTGTCGCCCGACGCCTGACGCGGCCGGTCAGTCGAGCCAGACCGCGTCGCCGACCTGCAGCGTGCCGGTGCCGGCCACCGAGTTGTACGTGCCGAGGCAGTGATTGCCCGCCTGCACGATCGTGCGCAGGATCTTCACGTCCTTCGGCAGACCGACCTGTGCGAGCGTGGTGAAGGCGCAGCGCACGGCCGGCATCGTGACGCCGATGCGCGCGCTGCCGGCGACCAGCGTGCGGCCGACCCAGTCGTTCTCGACCAGACCGGTCGCGGTGCCGGTGTCGATCACCACGTTGGGGCGGAACCGCCGCTCGTCCCAGAGGCTCTCGGGGCGCTGCTGCGCCATGTGCGCGAGCGATGCGGTCGTCAGCACGTGCAGCGACGCGACGTCGTGATAGACGCCCGGCGACGAGACGAACTCCATCGTCTCGGGCGGAAAGGCGTCCAGCGGCGGCAGCTCGTGCGGGCCGTCGCGGCCGAACTGCTCGACGAGGTACGGCAGCATCTCGGCCTCGCTGCGCGCGAGCCGGCGGTAGAAGGCCGGGTCGGCCTCGTCGTGGATCGGCTCCAGCGTGACGGCATGACCGATTGCCGACGAGATGCGTGCCGACACGTCGGGGGCATCGCTGCGCACGGTGCTGCCGTCCGGCAGCGTGATCTCGACGGCGGCGCTCTCCTCGCCGTGCGGCGGGGCCAGATAGCGCGCGTGCAGGGTCGCGATCGGATGGTGGTTGCGCGCGCTCCACAGCTCGCCCGAGACGCTGTCGCGCAGCACCCAGCGACGGTCGCCGCGCAGACCGCGGGTCCACAACGTGGCCTGCGACAGCGCCTCGCCGGCCATCGATTTCACCGGGTAGCGCCATAACGACTTCACGGTACCGATCTGTTCCATGCGGTGACGTCCTCCTGGATCCGTTGGTGAGCATGCCCGCCTGGTTGCCGGGCGCGCATGACCTGGCGAGTACGCCGAAACGCACTCTGCCGTGACAAATGTCACCCGAAGCTGGAGCCGTATGCTTGAACGTGACGGCTGCGGGTTCCCGGCGCACGCCGCGCTGCGAGGGTTTGGCGCTCTCGACCCACACCCAGCGGAAGCACGTCTTGAAACTCACCGATCGATCGATATCGCATGGCAGTCGCCAGCGTTGTATCGTCCTGCAAGTGCTTGGCGTCACACACGGTCGGGCCTCGATTTCGATCGATGAGTGAGTTGCTGGCATGCACGCGCGATCGCGGCGGCTGCGGCGGTCTGGCGCTGACCGACGACACATCGGTCACGCTGTCGGCCCGACTTCGCACATTTCGTCAGCGCAACGTCGCGTCTGGAAAGGTTTGACGCGGATCGCGGTCGCAATACAGCGACGCAGCCCGTTTCATGCAGTTGAAGTGCGAGTGACACTCCGCGCTCAAGTTTTGGCGACCGCTGTCGTCAACAGCGGTTGCCGTCTCGCCCGCGAGGGCACGTGCGCCCGAATTGCCGCCACTCGATCTGTGGTGGCGAGTGGTGGCGCATGAGACAGCTTCGGATCGGTCGATCCGACCGGAGTCCCGATCTACCCCGGGGATCGCACGATCCCGCAGTTCCTCGCGAGCGTCACGGAGACGGAACATGGCTTCCATCGTCGGCAGCTTCAACACCGCGCAGATCGCCGCGCTGACCACAGCGCAGGTCGTGGCCCTCACGACCGAAGACATCGCGGTCCTGTCGACGACCCAGATCGGTGCTTTCACGACGACGCAGATTGGCGTGCTCGAGACGCGCGATCTCGCGTTCTTCACCACGACACAGTTGTCCGGCGGGTTCACGACGGCCCAGGTCGCGGCGCTGACGACGAGCCAGGTCGCGGCGCTGACCACCGCTCAGGTCGCATCGCTGACGACGGTTCAGGTCGCAGCCCTCGAGACCCGCGATGTCGCGGCGCTGACCACAGGACAGGTCGCGGCACTGACGACCGCTCAGATCGTGGCCGGGCTCACGACCGCACAGGTCGTTGCGCTGACCACGGCGCAGGCGGCAGCGTTGACCACAGGTCAGGTCGCGGCGCTCACGACGTCGCAGGTGACCGCGCTGGAGACGACAGACCTGGCAGCGATCCGCACAGCCGGGATCGCGGCGCTCGGCACGACGCAGGTGGGGGTGCTCACGACGGCGCAGGTCGCAGCGCTGACGACCGGTCAGGTGGGAGCACTGACGACAGCACAGGTGGCCAGCGGGCTGACGACGGCGCAGGTGGTGGCGCTGACCACGAATCAGGCGGCGAGCCTCACGAGCGCGCAGGTGGCGGCG
>JALORJ010000305.1 GCA_025459035.1 Burkholderiales bacterium | reverse complement strand
CAGAAGGACCTCGAGGACATCCGCACGCGGCTGCAGGCCTACGAGCGCGCCGACGCGAACGGACAGTCGATGTGGCGCGAGGAGAGCCGCTCCGGCAGCGAGGCGCCGCGCTGACGGCCGCCGCATGTATCTCGAGCACTTCGGACTGCGCGAACCGCCGTTCGGCATCACCCCCGACACGGCGTTCGCGTTCGGCTGCGCGTCGCACCAGTCGGCGCTCAACGTCGCGCTGGTCGCGTTGTCGCAGGGCGAAGGCTTCATCAAGATCACCGGCGAGGTCGGCACCGGCAAGACGCTGCTGTGTCGCCGCCTGCTCGCGACGTTCGGCCGCGACACGGTCACCGCGTACCTGCCCAATCCGCTGCTCGAACCGCACGGGCTGCTCGATGCGCTCGGTCACGAGTTCGAGATCGCGCTCGACCCGCAGGCCGACGAGCACCACCAGCTGCGGGCGCTGAACCACGGGCTGCTGCACTTCGCGCGCGCCGGTCGACGCCCGATCGTGCTGATCGACGAGGCGCAGGCGATGCCGCTGCCGACGCTCGAGGCGCTGCGGCTGCTGTCGAACCTCGAGACCGAGAAGCGCAAGCTGCTGCAGGTCGTGCTGTTCGGCCAGCCCGAGCTCGACCGCCGCCTCGCCGATCCGTCGGTGCGCCAGCTGCGCAGTCGCATCACCTTCGAGCATCGCCTGACGGGCCTGTCGCGCAGCGAGTTGCGGCATTACCTCGGCCATCGGCTGCGCGTCGCGGGCTACGTCGGCGCGACGGTGTTCGGAGGGGCAGCCGTGTGGGCACTGCACCGGGCGAGCGGCGGCATTCCGCGGCTCGTCAACGTGCTCGCGCACAAGTGCCTGATGCTGGTCTACGGCGAGGGCGGGCACCGCGTGCAGTGGCGCCACGTGCGCGCGGCGATCCGCGACACCGGTTCGGTGCGCCGCGGTCGCCTGCCGTGGCTCGTGTGGGCGCTCGCGGCGGCGCCGCTGGCCGGAGCCGCGATCGACGCCGCGCGCCATGGCGGGGGCGGCGCGTGAGCGTCATCAACCGTGTGCTGCAGGACCTCGAGCAGCGCCACGCCGACGGCTCGAAGGCCCATGGGACGAGCGGACAGGTCCGCGCCGTCGAACGACCGCAGACGTCGGGCGGGCGCACCCGGGCGCTGATCGGCATCGCGGCCGTGGTGGCCGTCGGCGCCGGGGCGTGGGCGTGGTTCGGCGCCGAAATGGCGGGCACGACGACGGCGCCGGGCATCGCGGTGCCACCGCCACCGATGTCGACCGCGACGCCGGCGCCGACGCCGACACCGATGCCGACGCCAGCCGCGGTCGCGCCGGCACCGCCGGTGCCGGTCTCCGCGATGCCCGCGGAGCCTGCGCCGCCGCCGGACGTGCGCCCCGACGCGTCGCGCGCGCCCGCGCCGGCGGTCGTGCAGCCACCGTCGGCGGCCTCGCCTGCCGGCGCTTCCGCGCGGCCGACCGCGGCGGCCGACGGTGCGCGTCCGGCGCCGCAGCCGTCCGCCGCGGCTTCGCCCGCCGGCGCGCGGCACGACCGCGCTTCGCGTGCACGGCCGGTCGATCCGCGCCGCGAGCCGCTGACCGCGACACCAGTCGCACGCGGGCCCGAGCCGGCGGCGACGTCGCCTGCCGCGGAGCCGGTGATCGCGGCCGATCCCGCAGCGTCGACGTCAGGCCCGGTCGAGAAGCGCGACCGGCCCGCATCGGATGCGGAGCGCGCCGAGTCGCTGTTCCGGCAGGCGACACTGGCGCTGCAGCAGGGGCGCACGCACGAGGCCGAGGCGCGCTACGCACAGGCGGTGGCGGCCGACCCGCGGCACGCCGGCGCGCGTCAGGGGCTGATCGGGCTGATGCTCGAATCGCGGCGCACCGCCGAGGCCGAGCAGCTGGCGCGCAGCGGACTGGAGCTGCTGCCGAAGCAGACGGGCTGGGCGCTGGTCGCGGCGCGGCTGCAGGCCGATCGCGGCGACACCGCCGGTGCCGTGGCGACGCTGATCACGCACGAAGACCCCGCACGCGTCGGCGGCGACTGGTACGCGCTGCGCGCCGGGCTGCAGCAGCGGCTCGGTCGTCACGCCGAGGCGGCCGACGCGTGGCGTGCGGCGATCGTGGCCGGGCCGTTGCGCCCGGCGTGGTACGTGGGCCTGGGCATCTCGTTGCGCGAGCTGGGCCGGCGCGACGACGCGCGCGCGGCTTTCGAGCGGGCGGCCGAGACCGACGGTCTGGCCGCCGATCTGCGCGACTACGCCCGCCGGCAGGCTGCCGCGCTGCGTTGACGGTGTCGGGCTGGCCGCGTGCGCCGGACGGTGTGCGCGGCCGCAGCCCGTGCGACGGGGGAGCGCGGTTGCGGCATTCGCGACAGCCGCGACGGTAACGCGCCGCGCCGGCCGGGACGCCGCGCGCCGTGCGCGCGCGATGGCATCAGCGATCCGAAGGCGCGGGGGTGCGCGCGACGACCCATGCCTGCACGGCGGCGGCGCCGGCGGCCTTCAGCGCCGACGCGGCGTGATGCAGCGTCGCACCGGACGTCATCACGTCGTCGACCAGCGCGATCCGCCGCCCGGCCACGACAGGCCGCGCGACGAACGCGCCGATCAGGTTGCGCTCGCGGGCCACGCGCGCGAGCCCGGCCTGCGGCGGGGTGTCGCGGACTCGATGCAGAGCAGCCAGATGCACACGCGCCGCGAGATGCGGCGGCAGCAGGCGGACGATCTCGGTGGCCTGGTCGAAGCCGCGCTCGCGCAGCCGCGCGGCCGACAGCGGCAGCGGCACGACATGGTCCGGTACCGGGTGGCCGCGTACGGCGCGGCCGAGCATCTCGGCCATCGCGCCTGCGACGGCGAGGCGGTGCGCGTACTTCAGGGCCGGCACGAGGGCGTCGACGGGCCACGCGTAGTCGACGGCGGCCACTGTGGCGTCGAAGGCGGGTGGATGCGCGGCGCACGCCGCGCAGCGCGCCGCGCCGGGCGACGGCAGCGCGCACACCGGGCAGCGCGTGGCGGCGTCGATCCATGGCAGATCGTCGAAGCAGCCTTCGCACAGCGCGCGATCGGCGGCGGGGTCGCTGCACAGCAGGCACGTGGCGCCCGCGAGCCGTCGCAGGCGGGAGCCGATGCGCATCATCCGCGCACCCCGCACGGTCGGTTGCAGGCAGACGCGGGCGGCGTCAGGGCGAGGCGGGCGACGAGGTGGAACACGGGATGATCGAGGGTCGCGCACGGCGGGCGCACGGGGCGACCGCCCCGACGCGGTCGGCAGGAGAGGACACACGATGATCGACACGGCGACCGCATCGGCGGCAGCCTCGAATGAGTACGCACTCGACCGGCGCGCGTGGCGGCGTGCGCGCGACCGCGCCGCCGCGGACTGGGAGGGTGCGGCGGTGCTCGCCGACGCGGTGGCGGCGCGCATGCGCGAGCGGCTCGCGCTGATGAAGCTCCCGGCCGGCGCGTGCATCGACGTCGGGGCCGCGACCGGCGCGGGCACGGCGGCGCTCGCGGCGGCACTGCCCGGGCGCCTGATCGTGGCGGTCGAGCCGTCGCTGGCGATGCTCGACCGCGCCCGGGTGCGGCTC
>JALORJ010000304.1 GCA_025459035.1 Burkholderiales bacterium | reverse complement strand
CGACCAGACCGCGTGCGCCGCTCGACGCGTGGACCGCAAGCTCGGCAATGGGCAGCGCGGCCAGTCCACGCGTCGCGCGCATCGCGTTCAGCGCACCGCCCAGGTCGGGCCCGGTGTCGGCCAGCGTGCCGTCGAGGTCGAACAGGACCGCGCGGATCACGCGGGGCGGCGCGCGGACGCGATGTAGTTGACCGACGTGTCGTTGCCGAGCCGGTAGATGCGCGTGAGCGGGTTGTAGGTCATGCCGGTGAGCGTGTCGACCTGCAGCCCGGCCGCGCGCGCCCAGCCCGCCAGCTCGGACGGCTTGATCAGCTTCGCGTACTCGTGCGTGCCGCGCGGCAGCAGGTTCAGCACGTACTCGGCGCCGACGATCGCGAACAGGAAGCTCTTCGGGTTGCGGTTGATGGTCGAGAAGAACACGTGGCCGCCGGGCCGCACCAGCCGCGCGCACGCGGCGACGGTGCTGGCCGGGTCGGGCACGTGCTCGAGCATCTCCATGCAGGCCACGACGTCGAAGCTCGCCGGCTCGGCCTCGGCCAGCGTCTCGACGGTGACGGCGCGGTAGTCGACGTCGCGACCGGACTCGAGCAGGTGCAGCTTCGCGACCTTCAGCGCGCGCTCGGCCATGTCGATGCCGACCACGCGCGCGCCGCGCGCCGCCATCGACTCGGCCAGGATGCCGCCGCCGCAGCCCACGTCGAGCACCCGCTTGCCGGCGAGGCCGGCGGTGCGGTCGATCAGGTCGAGGCGCAGCGGGTTGATGTCGTGCAGCGGCTTGAACTCGCTGTGCGGATCCCACCAGCGATGCGCGAGCGCGCTGAACTTCGCGAGCTCGGCCGGATCGGCGTTGACGGCAGCAGGTGGCGGGGCGATGTCGGTCATGGGGCGTGAGGCTCGGGGTCAAGGGCTGCGGGTCGCGACGATCGTCGCGCGCCAGCGCTCGGCCGCGCCCGCGATCGCGTCCGCGTCGAGACCGGTGAGACGCCGGTCGAGCACCCGCGGTTCACCGTCGACCCACACATGCGTCACGTCACGCCGGTCGGCGACGTAGACCAGATGCGACAGCGGGTCGTAGACCGGTCGCGATTCGAGCCGGCCCAGGTCGACGGCCACCAGATCGGCGCACTTGCCCGGCTCGATCGAGCCGATCTCGGCATCCAGTCCCAGCGCGCGGGCGCCGGCGAGCGTGGCCATCTGCAGCGCCTGCGCGGCCGGCAGTGCGTCGGCCCGGCCGCCGATGCCCTTGGCGAGCAGCGCGGCCATGCGCATCTCCGCGAACAGGTCGAGGCGGTTGTGGCTGGCCGCGCCGTCGGTGCCGAGCGCGACGTTCACGCCGGCGTCGAGCATCGCGGGCACCGGCGCGACGCCGCTCGCGAGCTTCAGGTTCGACGTCGGGCAGTGCACGACATAGCTGCCGTGACGCGCGAGCAGCGCGATCTCGCGCGTGTCGACGTGCACCGCATGCACCGCGACCAGCTGCGGGCCGAGCAGGCCGAGTCCGTCGAGCCGGGCGAGCGGGCGCGCGCCGTGGTCGCGGAACGCGTCGGCCACCTCGGCGGCGGTCTCGTGCAGGTGGACATGGATCGGCAGGCCGAGCTGCTCGGACAGCACACCAATGCGCGCGAACGTGCGGTCGGACACGGTGTACGGGGCGTGCGGCGCGAGGCAGAAGTGCAGCCGCGGCGCATGGCGCAGCGCATCGCGCGTCGCGAGGCCCTTGTCGAGGTAGTCCTGCGCGTCGGACGCGTACGCGGTCGGGAACTCGATGGCGATGATCCCGAGCGCCGCACGGATGCCGGCGGTGATCGCGGCCTGCCCTGCGGCCTCGGGGAAGAAGTACATGTCGTTGAAGCACGTCACGCCGCCGCGCAGCAGTTCGGCCGCCGCCAGCAGCGTGCCGTCGTGCACGAAAGTCGCGTCGACGTGCTTCGCCTCGGCCGGCCAGATGTGCTCCTGCAGCCAGCGCATCAGCGGCAGGTCGTCGGCCAGCCCGCGCAGCAAGGTCATGGCGGCGTGCGTGTGCGCGTTGACCAGGCCGGGGATCAGCGCGTGGTCGGGCAGGTCCAGCCGCGCGGCGGGCGCCCAGCGATGCTCGGCCTCGGCCAGCGGCGCGACCGCCTCGATGCGGCCGCCGGTGACGACCACCGCGTGATCCTCGAGCACCGCGGCGGCGTCGGGGGCGACCGGCAGCACCCAGCGCGGCGCGATCAGGCAGTCGGCTGGCAGGGGCCGGGTCGGGTCGGTCATCGGCAGCGGTCGTCGTGCGGGCAAGAAAAAAGCCCTGCCGCAGGCGGCAGGGCTTCGGGGTGGCGCGGCGCGGGGGTTACTTCGCCCGGGTGGCCTTGCCGTCGATCACGATGCGGCGGTTGGGTTCGAGGCATGCGATGTAGGCCTTCTTGCCCTTCTTGCCGGCGCAGTCGGCGCGCTTGACCACCAGTTCGCTCTCGCCCTTGCCGGACGTCTCGATGCGACCGGCGTCGACACCCTTGCCGACGAGATACTTCTTCGCGGCTTCCGCGCGACGCTCCGACAGCGCCTGGTTGTACGTGGCCGACCCGACCGGGTCGGTGTGGCCGACGATCGAGATCGCGTCGTACTTGGTGTCGGCCGCGGTCAGCAGGTCGGCCACCTGATCGAGCTTCACGACCAGTTCGGACTTGAGCGCGGTCTGGTCGAAGTCGAACAGCCCGTCGCCCTGCACGGCGATGGTGACCGGCAGCGACTTGATCGGCTCGGCCGGGGGCGGCGCGGGCTTCGCGTCGGCCGGCTTGTCGATCTTCGTGACCGGGAAGTCGGGCGTGGAGTTGTCGACGACCGACTTCGTCTCGGTCTTCTGCTCGGCCGGCGGTGCCACACCCGGCGTGCGGTCGAGGTCGTCGCGGGCGATCGGCACTTCCGGCGCGGGCATCGCGAGGCGGTCGGCCAGTTCGGGCGCCGGCTGCTCGATCACCACCGGCGCGTCGTCGGCCGGCAGCTGTCGATCGGCGTCCGACAGCATCATGTCCGGCGTCGTCTCCTCTTCCTCCGCGTACACGTCCGGCATCTGGTCGTCGGCGGGGTCGTCTTCGGGCATCGCACGGTCGTCGTCGGCCAGCGCGTCGCCGGCCACCGGCGCGATCGGGACGATCGGGAAGTCGGGGAGCGCGTTGTCGACGACAGGGGCCGCCTCGACCTTCTTCTCGGCGGGCGGTGCCACGCCTGGCGCGCTGTCGGCAGCGGCGGTGGGCACCGGCACCTCGGGCGGCGCGCTCGTCGTGCGCTTCGCGAGGTTCTGGTCGCCCGCGACCGCCGGGGCGTTCTGCTCGCGCCAGCGTGCGTAGAGATCGGGTGCGCACTCTTCCGTGGCGCGGGCCACGTTCCAGCCGCTGTCCTTCACGCAGGAGCGGCCGAAACCGTCGCGGGTCACGACGCCATTGGCGCCGTCGTGGACGTAGGCGCCCTTGCCGCCGTTCAGCGCCGAGCCGGGCTCGACCGTCAGCGGCGCCGGGGCGTTCGCGGCTTCCATCGCGGCCTTCTTGGCGGCATAGGCCTCGGCGGCCTCGGCCTTGACGTTCGCCGATGCGGCCTCGCAGCTGCCGGTGGGCGTGTTGTAGCCGTCGCCGATGCAGGT
>JALORJ010000303.1 GCA_025459035.1 Burkholderiales bacterium | reverse complement strand
GCACGCGACGACGCGCGCGAGTGGGTGCGCCAGACCGCCGCGTGGCTGTCCGAGGAGCAGGAGAAGCTCTACGCGCAGAACAAGTGGGCGGTGCTGCTGATCTTCCAGGCGATGGATGCGGCCGGGAAGGACAGCACGATCAAGCACGTGATGTCCGGCGTGAACCCGCAGGGCTGCCACGTCACTTCGTTCAAGACGCCGACCTCGCACGAGCTGGATCACGACTACCTCTGGCGCGCCAACCTGGCCCTGCCCGAGCGCGGTCGCATCGGCATCTTCAACCGCTCGTACTACGAGGAAGTGCTCGTGGTGCGCGTGCACCCGGAGCTGCTGAAGCGCCAGCAGATCCCGCCGAAGCTCCTGACGCGCCGCATCTGGGACGAGCGCTACGAGGACATCAACGCGTGGGAGCGCTACCTGTCGCGCAACGGCGTCGCGATCCGCAAGTTCTTCCTGCACGTCTCGAAGCCCGAGCAGAAGAAGCGCTTCATCGAGCGCATCGAGGATCCGGTGAAGAACTGGAAGTTCTCGCCGCAGGACGTCGTCGAGCGCGAGCACTGGGACGCGTACCAGAAGGCCTTCGAGGAAATGATCCGCGCGACCGCGACGCCGCATGCCCCGTGGTTCGTGGTGCCGGCCGACCGCAAGTGGTTCACGCGCGCGGTGGTGGCGGCGTCGATCGTCGATCTGGTCGCGAGCCTCGGGCTCGTCTACCCGAAGCTCACGCCCGAGATGACGCGTCTGCTCGAACGTGCGCATCGCGCGCTGGTCGAGGAACCCCGCGGCGGGCGCCGGCGCGCACGGGGCTGATGCCGCCGCGTCACCACGCGTAGCCGACGCCGAAGATCCACACCTTGTCGGCCGGCGTGCGGCCGATCGCCGGTCGTGATTCCCAGTCGACGTTGAGCTGTGCATTCAGCGTGACGCCGCGGAACACCGGCATGCGCAGGCCCTGGCGCGTGCGCACGGTGACGCGGTTGCCGTCGTCGAAGCCCCAGAAGCCGGTCTGGTCGTGGAACAGCTGCAGGCGGCGGTCGAACAGCCACTGCGAATAGTTGACGCCCCAGCCGAGCGACGGATACGCCTCGCGGATGCCGTCGGGCCGATCGACCGACAGATAGTCGACACCGGTCTGTGCCGACAGACGCGTGGTGTCGCTGTCGAGGATCTGCCGGCCCCAGCCCGCACCCGCCGCCGTGCGCAGGTTGATGTCGCGGAAGAGGTCCGACTCGAGCGAGCCGCGGCCGTAGAGGAAGTTCTTCGGGTCGAGGAAGCGGTCGAGGTTGCCGAACGCCAGCCAGTTCGACACGGTCTGCACCGAGTTCTCCGACGCGCGGTTGCCGCGCCCGCCGACCGTGCCGCGCCAGTCGCGGGTGCGCCCCGTGAGCTCGGCTTCGCCGTAGGCCCGCGACGCGTCGGTGTTGCCGCGCGTCAGCGACGCCGATGCGTTGATGCGGCCGGACCAGTCGATGCCGTCACCGGCCTCGGCGTGCGTCGGATTGACGACGTCGATCCGGTCGAGCGCCACGCGCTCGCGCGCGCCGGTGTCGGCGCGCTCCAGGCTCGCCTCGCGCGGGGGCTCGGCGATCGGTGTCCCCGGTGCGGGCGTCTCGGGGGCCGCCGACAGCGTCGCCGGACCCAGCGTGCCGCGCACGACCTTGCCGTCGATCACGAGCGCGACCGGGCCGTCGGTCGCCACGGCCGCGACATCGCCCCAGCGGATCTTCAGTTCGCCGGCCCATTCGGTCCGGAGCACCAGACGCCCGTCGCGCTTGGCGATGACGCGGCCCGTGAGCCGGTCGCCGTTCACGAGCGTCACCGTGTCGGCGCGGGCACCACCGGCCGCGAACAGCACGAGTGCCGCTGCGACCGTGGCGCGCACGTCAGCCCGCAAGGCCGTCGCGCTCGACGGTCATCAGCGTCGCGGTCATCGTCGCGACGCGCTTCTCGCGCCCGCCCGCATCGATCGCCAGCGCCTGGGCGTCGGCCACGCTGATCGTGCGCCCGGCCTTGACCACCCGGCCGATCGCGACGAAGCGCACGCCGGCCGCAGGCGCCAGCAGATTGACCTTGAACTCGATCGTGAGCACCGCCGCGCCCGCGGGCATCAAGGTGAACGCCGCGTAGCCGCAGGCCGAGTCGAGCACCGACGCGATCGCGCCCGCATGCACGAAGCCGTGCTGCTGGCGCAGGTGATCGCCGAACGGCAGGGCGATGTCGACTGCGCCCGCGGCGACGTGCGCGAGCTGCGCCCCGAGGGTCGCCATGAAGTCCTGCCGCGCGAAGCTCGCGCGCGTGTGCGCGACGTAGTCGGGATCTCGGGGTTGCATCGAGGCGGGAACGAAGGTCCGAACCCGCGATGGTCGCACCGTGGCGCGCGGGCTCAGCCCGGGTGGGGCGCCGGTTCCGGCCGCTCGGCGCGACGCGCGGCCCAAACGCACACCGCGATCGACGTGGCGAAGATCGGCAGGCACGCCCAGTACAGGGCGGGGATGCCCTGCCAGTCGAGCATGCGCCCGCCGGTCTCGGCGCCGGCGGCCTGGCCGAAGTAGATCGCCGAGGAGTTCAGCGCGATCGACACCGGCGCCAGCGCCGGTGCAAGCCCCACCAGCCGCACCTGCATCGCGCTGTTCACCGCGAAGCACGCGAGGCCCCACAGCACCGTGCCGAAGACGAGCACCGCGGGCCCGCTGTCGCCGATCGCGAGCACGGCGTTCGCGACGGTCATCGCGACGAGCGACGCGACGATGATCCGTACGGCGCCGACGCGGTCGATCATGCGCACCGCCGCCAGGTTGCCGACGATCCCGGTCACACCGAACAGCACGAGCAGCCCGGTGAGCCACGCGCGGTCCGGTCCGAACGCCGCGCGGATCACCACCGTCCAGTACGAGAAGACCGTGAACTGCGCCCACGCGTGGATCGCGGTCACGGAGATCGTCAGCAGCAGCGCCGGGTGGCGGGCCAGCCGCACCCACGCGGCGCGATCGATCGGCTGCACGCGCAGCCCGCCCGGCAGCGCGCGCCACACCCAGGCCGTCGCGATCACGGCCAGCGCGGACACGGTCCAGAACGCTTCGCGCCAGCCGTGCGTCGCGGCGATCCACGCCGACAGCGGCATGCCGGCCACCGACGCGATGCTCCAGCCCAGGAACACGAACGCGATGGCGCCACCGCGCTTCTCCGGCGGCACCAGCAGGCCCGCGACGCCGGCCGCCTGCGACGTGAACAGCCCGGCCCCGATCGCCGTCGCGACGCGGATCGCGACCAGCGTCGCGTAGTTCGGTGCGATCGCCGCCGCCGCATGGCCCGCGACGTACAGCAACAGCATCGCGACAAGCAGCGCCCGGCGGTCGAAGCGGCTGGTGAACGCCGCGAGCGGCGGCGTCAACAGACACAGCGTGCCCGCGAACGCCGCGATCAGCCGACCGGCCTGCGGCACCGAGACCCCGAGCCCGTCGGCCAGCGGCCCGATCATCCCGGGCACCGACAGCGCGCCACTGCCGATCACGAAGTTGCCGAACGCGAGCGCGACGAGGCGAGGATCCATGACGAGTGAGTGTGCCCGGCCGACCGACCCGCAAGCGCCACGGCCCGCCATGCGGCGGGCCGTGGGT
>JALORJ010000302.1 GCA_025459035.1 Burkholderiales bacterium | reverse complement strand
ACGAGGTCGAAGCCGAGATCGAGGTGCCGATGTGGCTGCCGGGTCAACGGCAGGTCGTCGCGACCGCGGCGCAGCGCGACGGCGTGGCCGTCGATGCACGCGCGCGGGCCGCGGCCTGGCGTGTCGCCGGTCTCGTGCGCGAGGCCGCCTGGGCCGAACGCGTGGCGCGCGCCGAGGTCGACGTCGCCACACGCCGCGTCGCGATCGCGGAGTCGCTCGATGCAGCGGTCGAGAAGCGGCTGCGCGGCGGCGACATCGCGAAGGCCGACCGTCTCCAGACGCGCGACGAGCTGCTCGCGGCACGCGGGGCACTGGCCGAGGCGCGCGCACGACAGGAGGTCGCGCGCGCCCAGTGGACCCGAGTGACCGGTCTGGATGCGCTCGTCGACGCGCTGGAGGAGGTGGAGGTCGGCACCCCGTTCGACGAACGGCATCCGATGCTCGCCGGGGCGCGCGCCACCACCGAAGCCGCGCGCGAAGCCGTCAACGTCGCGCAGACCCTGCGCCGCGATCCACCGGTCGTCGCCTTGCAGAACCGCTCCGATCGCGACGTGACCGACGGCGACTTCCGCAACACGGTCCGACTGCTCGTGCGCATCCCGTTCGCGACCGACGCGCGCAACCGTCCGCGCATCGCGACCGCCGAGGCTGACCTCACCCAGGCGATGACCGACGAGGTGCGCCTGCGCGCCGAGGTCGCCGCCTCCGTGCGTCAGGCGCACGCGGAGCTCGACGCGGCGCGCGCCGCGGCCGACTTCGCCAGAGCCCGCGTCGCGGCCGCCGACGAAGCGTGGCGCCTCACCCGTCGCGGCTTCGAGGCCGGCGAGATCGCGGTCGCCAACGTGCTGCTCGCGCTCGCACGACGCCAGGCCGCCGACGCCGCATCCACCACGGCCGACATCGCGGCGGGACGCGCGCGGTCGCGACTGCGTCAGGCCGTCGGCCTGCTGCCCTGAAGGAGACCGACCCGCATGCGTTTCGAGATCACTCTGCGCGGCGACTGCTGCGTGCACAACCGACCGACGCCACGCGCGTGGCCGATCCTGTCGGCGCTGGCACTCGTGCTGGCCGCGTGCGGCTCCGGCGAGCACGGCACGACGCCCGATCGGAAACTGCCCGCCGCCACGGCATCTGCCGAGACTTCTGGAGGCGCCACGACCGAAACCTCCGGACGCAACGCGCGTGCCGAGGCACCGGACCCCGAGATCGAGACCGAGACACTGACCCTGCAGCCGCTCGCGCGGACCGTGGCTGCGGTCGCGACCATCCACCAGGACCACCACGTGGTGGCGAACGTGACTGCACGGGTGGCCGGTCGCCTGCTCGACATCCGTGTGCACGTCGGCGACCGCGTGCGCCGCGGCCAGGTGCTCGCGACGCTCGACAGCTTCGATGTCGGCGACGCCCGCATGGCCGCCCGCACAGCAGATGCGCAACTGACGCTCGCGCGAGCCGAGTTCGATCGCATTCGGCCGCTGGTCGACGAGGAGGTGCTGCCACGCAAGGAACTCGTACGCGTGCAGGCCGACCTCGATCGCGCCACCGCCGCGCGCGACGCGGCGCGCGCGCGACTCGCGCTGCTGGGCCTCGCGCCCGACCCGGTCGCGAGCGGTCGGCCGGGCTCGACCTTCACGATCGTCGCCCCGCTCGACGGCGAGGTCCTCGAGAAAACGGCCGTCGTCGGCGAACTGGCCGACCCGGCCCGCGTCCTGTTCACCGTCGGCGATCTGTCGCACGTCTGGGCCGAGGCCAACCTCGTCGAGCGCGACATCGCCGCCGTCCGCGAGGGCGCGGCGGCCTCGGTGACCGTCGAGGCGTGGCCGGGGCGCGTGTTCGAGGGCCGTGTGACCTACATCGCGGCCACCCTCGATGCGGTCACTCGCACCCTGCTCGCGCGCATCGAGATTCCGAACCGCGACGGTGCACTCAAGCCGCAGATGCCCGCGCGAGCGGTGATCGACGCGGGCGCATCGGTGCCGGTGCTGTCGGTGCCGAAGGACGCGGTGCTGCTGGTTGCCGGCGAGCCGACCGTGTTCGTGCTCGAAAGCGACCGGTTCGTCCCGCGGCTGGTCGACCCGGGCCCCGCCAGCGCCGGACGCGTCCCGCTGCTGCGGGGCGTCCAGGCCGGCGAGACGGTCGTGGTGCGAGGGGCGTTCCGCGTGAAGGCGCGCGCGCTCGCGAGCCAGATCGGCGACGCGCACTGACGGCGGAGCGACCCGACCATGCTCGAACGACTCGTCGCGCTGTCGCTGCAGTTCCGGCTGCTCGTGGTCCTCGCCTTCGTCGGCGTCGCGGCGCTCGGTGTGCGCGCCTGGCAGAACGTGCCGCTCGACGCCTTCCCCGACGTGACGCCCACGCAGGTCACGGTCTACACCGAGGCGCCGGGCGTCGCAGGGGAGGACGTCGAGCGCATCGTGACCTTCCCGATCGAGAGCGCGCTCGCCGGTCTGCCGGACGTGCAGCAGGTGCGTTCGGTGTCGCTGTTCGGGCTGTCGTACATCACGGTGACCTTCCGCGACCGCACCAGTGTCTGGTTCGCGCGCCAGGTCGTCGCGGAGCGCCTTCAGGAGGCGCGCGAACGCATTCCGGATGGCTACGGCAAACCGGTGCTCGGGCCGAACAGCTCCGGCCTCGGGCAGGTGTACTGGTACGCGCTGCGTTCGTCCGACCCGGCGATCGACACGACGGCACTGCGCACGCTGCACGACTGGACCGTGCGGCTGCTGCTGCGCACGGCACCCGGTGTCGACGACGTGCTGTCGTGGGGCGGCCACGAGAAGCAGTTCCAGGTCGAGATCGATCCGGCACGACTGGTCCGGTACGGACTCGCGCTCGGCGACGTGCTGCCGGTGCTGGCCGGCGCGAACCGGCAGGTGGGCGGTCAGAGCCTCGTGTTGGGGTCGGAGCAGTACGCGGTGCGAGGGATCGCGCTGGTGCGCCATGTCGACGATCTCGCGAGCACGGTGCTCACCGAGCGCAACGGTGTACCGATCGCGGTGCGCGACATCGCGACCGTCCGCGAAGGATCAGGGGTGCGCTTCGGCGCGGTCACGCAGGACGGCAGCGAGGTAGTGCTCGGCCTCGCGCTCGCGCGCATCGGCGAGGACGCCGAGCGCGTCGTCGAAGCGGTCAAGGCCCGCCTCGACACGGTGCGCAAGCTGCTGCCGGCGGGCGTGACGCTCGATGCGGTGTACGACCGCACCGAGCTGATCGCCAAGGCGATCGCGATGGCCGACCGCGCGATGCTCGAAGGCGTCGCGCTGGTGATCGCGGTGCTGTTCCTGTTCATGGGCGAGGTTCGCGGCGCGCTCGTGGTGGTGGTCGCGATCCCGCTCGCGCGGCTGATCGCGTTCGTGTGCATGGAGCGCTTCGGACTGTCGGCCAACCTGTTGTCGCTGGGCGGCCTCGTGATCGGCCTGGGCATGACCGTCGACGGCCCCATCGTCGTGGTGGAGAACGCGGTACGCCTGTTCGCGCAGCCTGGCGCGACGCGCGAGACGCGCGTCGCGGTGGTGCTCGCGGCGGTGAGCGAAGTGATCCGCCCGGTCGTTTTCGGCGTGCTGGTGATCGCGCTGGTGTTCGTGCCGCTGCTCGCGCTGGAAGGGCTCGAAGGCAAGCTGTTCCGCCCGCTCGCGCTCAACATGGTGTTCGCGGTGGGCGGCTCGCTCGT
>JALORJ010000027.1 GCA_025459035.1 Burkholderiales bacterium | reverse complement strand
TGTCGAGCGCCTGTTCGACGGCGTCCGAGAACGGGTACATCGCGGCGGTGCCCAGGTGCAGCGTGCCCAGCAGCCACAGCCGCGGCGCGTCGGCGCCCGGCGGCTGCGCCTCCCACAGCAGGCCGCGCGATCCGGCGAACGCGGGCGCGGATGCGATCGCGATCGCGGCGGCGAACAGCAGCGCGGTCCACGGGGCGGTGCGGGGGGCGGAGCCACGGCGGTCGAGCGTGCGGGCTGGGCGAAACGATCGGAGCATCGGGCAGACCGGCGGGACGAAGGGCGGGGGGCAGGCGCGCCCCGCGCCGATTGTCACGCGCGGCGAGATGACTGCAATACGCCGGCGGCACCGAGCCGCCCGAGGGGCCTCCTATACTCGATCGCTTTCTGCGCACGGTCGCCGCCCGAGGTCCGATGGACGATTCGCTGAAGAAAGCCGCGCTCGACTACCACCAGTTCCCGACCCCGGGAAAGCTGTCGGTGCAGGCGACCAAGAGCCTGATCACGCAGCGCGACCTCGCGCTCGCGTACTCGCCCGGTGTCGCGCACGCCTGCAACGCGATCGTCGACGACCCCGCCTCGGTGCGGCAGTACACGTCGCGCGGCAACCTGATCGGCGTCGTCACCAACGGCACCGCGGTGCTGGGGCTGGGGGCCATCGGCCCGCTCGCGGCCAAGCCGGTGATGGAAGGCAAGGCGGTGCTGTTCAAGAAGTTCGCCGGCATCGACTGCTTCGACATCGAGATCGCCGAGCGCGACCCCGACAAGCTGGTCGAGATCATCGCGGCGCTCGAACCGACCTTCGGCGGCATCAACCTCGAGGACATCAAGGCGCCCGAGTGCTTCTTCGTCGAGCGCAAGCTGCGCGCGCGGATGAAGATCCCGGTCTTCCACGACGACCAGCACGGCACCGCCATCATCGTCGGTGCGGCGCTGCTGAACGGCCTGAAGGTGGTCGGCAAGCGCATCGAGGACGTGAAGCTCGTCGCGTCCGGCGCCGGTGCCGCCGCGCTGGCGTGCCTCGACCTGCTGGTGCAGCTGGGCGTGCGCATGGAGAACATCGTCGTCACCGACATCGCCGGCGTCGTGCACGTCGGGCGCACGGTCGAGATGGACGACAACAAGGCGCGCTACGCGAAGGACATCCCGGCGCGCACGCTGGCCGAGGTGCTGCCGGGCGCGGACGTCTTCCTGGGCCTGTCGGCGGCGGGTGTGCTGAAGCCCGAACTGCTCGCGACGATGGCGCGCCAGCCGCTGATCCTGGCGCTCGCGAACCCGACCCCGGAGATCATGCCGGACGTCGCGCGCGCGGCGCGCCCCGACGCGGTGATCGCGACCGGCCGTTCGGACTTCCCGAACCAGGTCAACAACGTGCTGTGCTTCCCGTTCATCTTCCGCGGGGCGCTGGACGTCGGCGCGACGACGATCACCGAGGCGATGAAGCTCGCCGCGGTCAACGCGATCGCCGAGCTGGCGATGGCCGAGCAGTCCGACATCGTCGCCTCCGCGTACGCGCAGGAGGACCTGCGCTTCGGCCCCGACTACCTGATCCCCAAGCCGTTCGATCCGCGGCTGATCGTGAAGATCGCACCGGCCGTGGCGCAGGCCGCGATGGACAGCGGCGTGGCGACGCGCCCGATCGACGACTTCGACGCGTACCGCGAGCACCTCACGCAGTTCGTCTACCACTCGGGGCTGATCATGAAGCCCGTGTTCGAGTCGGCCAAGCGCGCCCGCCGGCGCGTGGTGTTCGCCGAAGGCGAGGACGAGCGCGTGCTGCGCGCGGTGCAGGTGATCTGCGACGAGGGCCTGGCGCGGCCGATCGTCGTCGCGCGCCCCGAGGTGGTCGGGCCGCGCCTCGAGCGCTACGGGCTGCGCATCCAGCCGGGGCGCGACTTCGAGCTGGTCAACCCGAACTCGGACCCGCGCTTCCGCGACTACTGGAAGACGTACTACGAGCTCATGCAGCGGCGCGGCGTGTCGCCCGAGCTCGCGAAGCGCGAGGTGATCCGCCGCACCACGCTGATCGCGGCGCTGATGGTGAAGCGCGGCGACGCCGACGCGATGATCTGCGGCACCTACGCCGAGTACTACCAGCACCTCGAGTACATCTCGAACGTGATCGGCCGCAAGCCGGGCGTGTCGCAGTTCGCGGCGATGAACCTGCTGCTGCTGCCGGGGCGCACGCTGTTCATCTGCGACACGTACGTGAACCTCGACCCCGGCGCGGAGGAGATCGCCGAGATGACGCGCCTCGCCGCCGAGGAGGTGCGTCGCTTCGGCCTGCTGCCGAAGGTGGCGCTGCTGTCGCACTCGAACTTCGGCAGCAAGCCGTCGGCGTCGTCGCTCAAGATGAGCCGCGCGCGCGAACTGATCGTCGCCGCCGACCCGACGCTCGAGATCGAGGGCGAGATGCACGGCGACGCCGCGCTCGACGAGCAGATCCGCACGCGGCTGTTCCCGAACTCGCGCCTGAAGGGCGAGGCCAACCTGCTCATCATGCCGACGCTCGACGCGGCCAACATCGCGTTCAACCTGCTGAAGGTGACCAGCGGCGACGGCATCACCGTGGGCCCGATCCTGCTGGGCGCTGCGCTGCCGGCACACATCGTCACCCCGACCGCGACCGTGCGGCGGCTGGTGAACATGGCTGCGCTCGCTGCCGTCGATGCGGCGAGCCACCCGGCGAGGGCACCCGCCTAGGGCGGGCTGGCGCGCTTCACTCGCGGCAGGTCACGCGCTGCCGCGGCGGCGCCCACGCCCTCAGCCGGCCGCGAACTCGACCAGCAGGTCGTGGGCGGCGACGACGTCGCCGGTCTTCACGTGCACCGCCTTCACCGTGGCGTCGCGTTCGGCGCGCAGCTGCGTCTCCATCTTCATCGCCTCGATCGACACCAGCGGGTCACCGGTCTTCACGACCTGCCCGGGCTTCACGCCGACGGTGCCGATCAGGCCCGGCATCGGCGCCGGCACGTGCAGCGCGTTGCCGGCCTCGGCCTGGGCACGCTTCGTCGCCGGGCGCCCGCTGCCGGCCTTGTCGACGCGCAGCGTGCGCGCCTGACCGTTGAGCTCGAAGAACACCCGCACGACGCCCTCGTCCTCGGCCGGGGCGGTCCCGGCCAGCCGGATCACCAGGGTCTTGCCGGCGTCGATGTCGACGCTGATCTCCTCGCGCTCGGCCATGCCGAAGAAGAACGCGGGTGTCGGCAGCACGCTGGTGTCGCCGTAGTGGCGCCGATGCTCGGCCCAGTCGCGGAACACCTTCGGGTACATCAGCCACGACTGCAGATCGGTGTCGGACACATGATGGCCGACGGCCTTCTCGGCCTCGGCCCGCGCGGCGGCGAAGTCGGTGTCGGGCAGCGTGTCGCCGGGGCGGTAGGGGGCCGGCGGCTCGGTGCCCAGCACCTTGCGTGACAGCTCGGGCGGGAAGCCGTCGGGCGGGAAGCCCAGCTCGCCGGCGAACAGCGACACGACCGTGTCCGGAAACGCGATCGGGCGCTGCGGGTCGACGATGTCCTCGGGCGTCAGGTCGTTCGCGACCATCACCAGCGCCATGTCGCCGACCACCTTCGAGGTCGGCGTGACCTTGACGATGTCGCCGAACAGCCGGTTGACCTGCGCGTACGCGCGCGACACCTCGGGCCAGCGCGCCTCCAGCCCCATCGCGCGCGCCTGCTCGCGCAGGTTGGTGTACTGACCGCCCGGCATCTCGTGCGCGTAGACGTCCGAGGTGCCGGCGCGGATGTCCGACTCCCACGGCGCGTAGAAGCGGCGCACGCCTTCCCAGTAGTGCGACAGCGCCGTGAGCGCGGCGCGGTCGACGCCGGCGGGCACGTCGTCGACCGGCGCGCACGGATCGCGCGCGTCGCCTTCGAGCGCCGCGACGATCGCGCCGAGGTTGGGTTGCGACGTGAGCCCGCTCATCGCGTCGAGCGCGCCGTCGACGGCATCGGCGCCGGCCGCGACGGCCGCGAGCACCGACGCGACCGCGCCGCCGCTGGTGTCGTGTGTGTGGAAGTGCACCGGCAGCCCGGTCTCGGCCCGCAGTGCCTCGACCAGCGTGGCGATCGCCCGCGGACGCGCGACGCCGGCCATGTCCTTGATGCCGAGGATGTGCACGCCGGCGGCCTTCAGCTCGCGCGCGAGCTTCAGGTAGTAGTCGAGGTCGTACTTGCGCGAGCGGTCGAAGAGGTCGGCGGTGTAGCAGAGCGCGCCTTCGCACAGCGCGCCCGACTCGCCCACCGCGTCGATCGCGACGCGCATGTTGCGCACCCAGTTGAGCGCGTCGAAGACGCGGAACACGTCGACGCCTTCGGCCGCAGCCTGCTTGACGAAGCCACGCACGACGTTGTCCGGGTAGCTGGTGTAGCCGACCGCGTTGGCGCCGCGCAGCAGCATCTGGAACAGCGTGTTCGGGATGCGCTCGCGCAGGCCGGCCAGTCGCGCCCACGGGTCTTCCTTGAGAAAGCGCAGCGCCACGTCGAAGGTGGCGCCGCCCCAGCACTCGAGCGACAGCAGGCCCGGCAGCTGGCGGGCGTAGTGCGGCGCGATGCGCAGCATGTCGTGCGTGCGCATCCGCGTCGCGAACAGCGACTGGTGCGCGTCGCGCATCGTCGTGTCGGTCAGCAGCACGCGCGGATGGTCGCGCATCCAGCGCGCGAAGCCGTCGGCGCCCATCGACTTGAAGCGGTCGCGCGAGCCGATCGGCAGCGGCGCCGTCAGGTCGGTGGCCGGCAGCACGACGTGCGCGTGCGCGAGGTCGGGCCGCGTGCGGCCCTTCATGTCGGGATGGCCGTTGACGATGACCTCGCCCAGCCAGCGCAGCAGCTTCGTCGCGCGGTCGCGCCGGCGCGTGAAGCGGAACAGCTCGGGCGTGGTGTCGATGAAGCGCGTCGTGACCGTGCCTGCGACGAAGTCCGGATGGTTGATGACGTTCTCGACGAACTGCAGGTTGGTGGCCACGCCGCGGATGCGGAATTCGCGCAGCGCGCGGTCCATGCGACGGATGGCTTCGGCGGCGGTCGGCGCCGATGCGGTCACCTTGACCAGCAGCGAGTCGTAGAACGGCGTGATCACCGCCCCGGTGTAGGCCGTGCCGCCGTCCAGGCGCACGCCGAAGCCCGCTGCGCTGCGGTACGCGGTGATGCGGCCGTAGTCGGGCGTGAAGCCGTTCTCGGGGTCCTCGGTCGTCAGCCGGCACTGCAGCGCGTGGCCGTTCAGGCGGATGTCCGCCTGCGCCGGAACCGGGCAGTCGGGCTCGCCGATGCGTGCGCCTTCGCTGATGCGGATCTGCGCCTTGACGATGTCGATGCCGGTCACCTGCTCGGTGACGGTGTGCTCGACCTGGATGCGCGGGTTGACCTCGATGAAGAAGAAGCGCCCGGTGTCGGCGTCCATCAGGAACTCGACCGTGCCCGCGTGGGTGTAGCCGACGGCGCGGCCGAGCCGCAGCGCGGCGTCGCACAGCTGCGTGCGCTGCGCGGCGTCGAGGTACGGCGCCGGCGCGCGCTCGACCACCTTCTGGTTGCGCCGCTGCACCGAGCAGTCACGCTCGAACAGGTGCACGAGGTTGCCGTGGCGATCGCCGATCAGCTGCACCTCGACGTGGCGCGCGCGACGCACCAGCTTCTCGAGGTAGACCTCGTCGTTGCCGAACGCCGCGCCGGCCTCGCGCCGCGCGATGTCGACCTGCGTGTCGAGATCGGCCTCGGTCTCGATCACGCGCATGCCGCGGCCACCGCCGCCCCACGACGCCTTCAGCATCAGCGGATAGCCGACCTCGGCGGCCAGCGCGCGGCACGCCGCCGGGTCACGCGGCAGCGGGCCGGTCGCGGGCATCACCGGCACGCCGGCCGCGACCGCCGCCTCGCGCGCCGCGACCTTGTTGCCGAGCGTCGTCATCACCGTCGGCGTCGGACCGATGAAGACGATGCCGGCCTCGGCGCAGGCACGCGCGAAGGCGGGGTTCTCGGACAGGAAGCCGTAGCCGGGATGGATCGCGTCGACCCGCGCGAGCTTCGCGATGCGCAGGATGTCGTCGATGTCGAGGTACGCCGCGAGCGGCTTGCGGCCTTCGCCGACCAGATAGCTCTCGTCGGCCTTGAAGCGGTGCAGCGCGAAGCGATCCTCGTGGCTGAAGATCGACACGGTGCGGATGCCCAGTTCGGCCGCCGCCCGCATCACGCGGATGGCGATCTCGGAGCGGTTGGCGACGAGGATCGAGCGGATGGCGGTCACGTGCGGCGAACTCCGGGCGGGCGGTCGGGACGGGGGCCGCCGCGGTCGTCCGTCGCCGGCGGCCGGCGCCCGGCGCGATCACGACAGCGGCATGGCGCCTCGATGATGCCCGCGCGGCCCCGCAGCGGCGATGCATGCGCCGCCGCGGGGCGCCGCACGCCGCGGGGCGGTCACTCGTCGATGAACTGCTGCACCGTGTTCCACAGATCCATGCGGTTCTTCTCCATCAGGATCGAGTGGGTGCCGGCGCCCAGCAGCACGAGCTTCTTCTTCGACGCCGCGGTGAGCCGCGCGAAGACCGACAGCGCCATCGCGGGCGGCGTGTCCTGGTCCCACTCGGCCACCGTCACCAGCGTCGGCGCGGTGATCAGCGACGGGTTGTAGAACGGATTGTCGGCCAGCCAGTAGCGGCGCAGGTCGGCCACCACGCCGTTGGGCGCGCGCAGCCTGCCGGTGGTCGCGGCGGTCGGGTCGGTCGCCCAGGTGGCCTCCTGCCACTGCTCGAACCAGCCCGGCGGGATCAGCGTGTCGACCTGGTCGGCCGGTACCCCGGCGATCCAGCGCGCCTTCGCGGCGCCGCGCTCGACCGTGCGATACGTGCCGATCGGCCCGCTGCCGGACAGCGGCGACGGCGTCGTGCGCGTCCACACCGGCGCGTACAGCACCAGCTTCTCGACGCGCTCGGGATGGCGCGCGGCGTAGGCGCCCATCGTCGTCGTGCCCCACGACCAGCCGAGCAGCGTGAGCGTCGGCTGCTTCGTGGTCGCGAGGATGTGCTCGACGGCCGCGTTCACGTCGCGCACCGCGACCGAGGTCGTGACGATCGGCTCGCCGTCGGCGGCGGGGCGGTCCATCTCGGGCGGGCGCGTGCTGCGGCCGTAGCCGCGCAGGTCGACCAGCCACACGTCCCAGCCGTGCTTCGCGATGTGGTCCATCCACGACGTGCCGCCAAGCGGCAGATCGAACGCGGTCTCGGACGGATAGGTCGCGCCGTGCACGTACAGCAGCACGCGCGACGGGCGTGTGCCGTCGGAACACGTGGGGCGCTTGTTGCGCACGAACAGGAAGATGTCGGCGGTGTCGCTCGGCACCATCGCGTCTTCGCTCGTGAGTGCGCCGCGGCACTGCGACGGCGGGGCGGCGGACACCGGCGGGGCGAACGCGACCGCGGCGATCGACGCCGTCGCGGCGACCAGACGGCGCAGGGTGCGGGAAAGGACCATCTAGACCTCCGGGGACGCAGGGCGTCGCGAGTATCCCCCGCGACGCGGTCGTCGACGGGCGGGTCGTGCCGCCGCGGGGCGGGCGCGCGTCTCTAGACTCGCGCGGCCATGACGACACGACGCCCTTCCGCCGCACGCGACGCCGCGCATCCGTTCGCGGCGCTGACCCCCGACGCGATCCTCGACGCCGTCGAGAGCACCGGACGGCCCTGCGACGGCCGGCTACTCGCGCTCAACAGCTACGAGAACCGGGTGTGGCGCGTCGGGCTCGAGGACGGCCCGCCGGTGGTGGCGAAGTTCTATCGCGCCGGGCGCTGGACCGACGCGCAGATCGACGAGGAGCACGACTTCGCGCTCGACCTCGCCGACGACGAGGTGCCGGTGGTGCCGCCGATCGAGGCCGCGGGCGGGCGCACGCGGTTCGCGCACGCGGGCTTCAGGTTCGCGCTGTATCCGCTGCGCGGCGGGCGTGCGCCGGAGCTCGACCGGCGCGAGGTGCTCGAATGGACCGGGCGCTTCCTCGGGCGCATCCATCTGGTCGGCGCGCAGCACAGCTTCGAAGTGCGCGAGACGCTCGACCCCGACACGCTGGGGCACGCGTCGGTCGACTGGCTGCTCGACCACGGTCCGATCCCCGACGATCTGCGCGACGCCTACGCGGCGGTCGCCGATCAGGCGCTCGACGCGATCGACACGGCGTTCGACCGCGCCGATGTCGCCACACTGCGCCTGCACGGCGACTGCCATCCCGGAAACATCCTCTGGACCGACGCCGGGCCGCATTTCGTCGACCTCGACGACGCGCGCACCGGCCCGGCGGTGCAGGACCTGTGGATGCTGCTGTCGGGACCGACGGCGGCGCAGGCGACCCAGCTGGCGGCGGTGCTGGCTGGATACGAGCAATTCCGCCGCTTCGATCGGGCGGAGCTGGCGCTCGTCGAGCCGCTGCGCACCCTGCGGCTGATGCACTACGCCGCGTGGCTTGCCCGGCGCTGGGACGACCCGGCCTTTCCGGCGGCGTTTCCGTGGTTCGCCGAGACGCGCTTCTGGCAGGACCACATCCTCGCGCTGCGCGAGCAGATCGGCGCGATGGCCGAGCCGGCGCTCGATCCGGACCGCTGAGCCCGGCCGCGACGCCGGGTCGGCCGGCGCTGGCATCGCCCTTGCCTGATGCATCGCAGCAGGTTGACCCGGCTGCGGGCAGGGCAGACCATCGGCGGCGTCGTGCCGCACTGCCGCAACCGCGTGCCCGACCGTCTGCCAGGACCGGGACGGCCTTCGCCAGAAAGGTCGACCTCATCGCCCACGTCACGGAGGCCTTCGCGTCCATGCTGTACGCCCTGCACGAACTCCAGCACGACATCCTCGCGCCCTTCCAGGCCATCGCGTCGGCCAATCTGTCGATGCTGACCCAGCCGTACATGCCCTGGGCGCAGTTGCCGATCGCGCGCAACCTGGCGGCAGCCAACGAACTGGTCACGCGGCTGATCCGCCGCTACGAGAAGCCGCAGTGGGCCATCGACATGGTCGAGATCGACGGCGAGCCGTTCGACGTGACCGTCGACGTCGATGCCACCAAGCCGTTCTGTCATCTGCTGCACTTCCGCCGCGAGGGCCTGAAGCGGCGTGACCCGAAGGTGCTGGTCGTGGCTCCGCTGTCCGGTCACCACGCGACGCTGCTGCGCGACACGGTACGCACGCTGCTGCGCGACCACGACGTGTGGGTGACCGACTGGGTCGACGCGCGCAAGGTGCCGACCGGCGACGGCCCCTTCCATCTCGACGACTACATCGGCTACGTGCAGCAGTTCATCCGCCAGTTGGGCCCGGCGGTGCACGTGATCTCGGTGTGCCAGCCGACGGTGCCGGTGCTCGCCGCGATCTCGCTGATGGCGGCCAACGGCGACAAGGTCGTGCCGCGCACGATGACGATGATGGGTGGCCCGATCGACACCCGGCGCAGCCCGACCTCGGTCAACAACTTCGCGACCGGCCGCCCGCTGGCGTGGTTCGAGAGCCGCGTGATCTCGCGCGTGCCGGCGCGCTATCCGGGCTTCGGCCGGCGCGTGTATCCCGGCTTCCTGCAGCACCTGTCGTTCATCCTGATGAACGCCGACCGCCACATCGAAGCCCACCGCGAGTTCTTCAACCATCTGGTCGAGGGCGATGGCGAGAGCGCCGAAGCGCACCGCCGCTTCTACGACGAATACAACGCGGTGCTCGACATGGACGCCGCGTACTACCTCGACACCTTGCGCGTGGTGTTCAAGGACCACGCCCTGCCGAACGGCACGTGGGACGTGCGCGGCCAGCGCGTGCAACCCGCGGCGATCACGAAGACCGCGCTGATGACCGTCGAAGGCGAACTCGACGACATCTCCGGCGTGGGCCAGACGCAGGCAGCGCACGACCTGTGCTCGGGCATCCCGTCGGGGCGGCGCGCGCATCTGCTGATGGAAGGCGTCGGCCACTACGGCATCTTCAGCGGCCGGCGCTGGCGCGAGCGCATCTACCCGCAGGTGCGCGACTTCATCCACCAGCATTCGTGAGCGCGGGCAGCGCCGGCGAGACGTTCCGCCCGTTCCTCGACGGCCGCGTCGCGCTCGTCACCGGCGGCACCAGCGGCATCGGTGCCGCCATCGCCGCGGGGCTGCGTGATGCCGGCGCTCGGGTCGTCGTCACCGGCCTGACCGCGGCCGAGGCCGACACCGCGCGCGCGGCCGGTTTCGACGCCCGGGTGCTCGACGTCGCCGACGGCACCGCGGTCGACGCCGCGATCGGCGCACTGCCGCAGCTCGACGTGCTGGTGAACTGCGCCGGCATGATCCGCCGCGGCGCGGAGCACGATCCGGACGTCTTCGCGCAGGTCGTGGCCGTCAACCTCGGCGGCACGATGCGCGCCTGCACGGCGGCGCGCCCGAAGCTCGCGGCCACCGGCGGGTCGATCGTCAACATCGCGTCGATGCTGTCGTTCTTCGGCGGCGGGCTGGTGCCGGGCTACAGCGCGTCGAAGGGCGGGGTCGTGCAGCTGACGAAGTCGCTCGCGATCGCGTACGCGGCGGACGGCGTGCGGGTGAACGCGGTGGCGCCCGGCTGGATCACGACGCCGCTCACGCAAGGGCTGCAGGACGACGCCGCGAGAACAAGCGCCATTCTCGGCCGCACCCCGATGGGACGCTGGGGCACGCCCGCGGACGTCGCCGGCGCCTGTATCTTCCTGACCTCGCCCGCGGCGGCCTTCGTGACCGGTGTGGTGCTGCCGGTCGACGGCGGCTACCTGGTCGCGTGAGCTGCCGGCCGCCGTCGATCGATCTGCCGTCCGCCCGCCTGTTGCCGCACCCGTCCCGGAGCCCCGCGCCATGAACGCCCCCCTGAACGTGAGCCACCTGTCCGCCCCCGGCATGCGCCACGAGATCGTCGAGATGGCGATTCCGACCGACGACCGCGTGTGGGTGCCGCAGGCCGAGAACGTCTGGTTCCGCCCGCTGATGCTCAACACCGTCACCGGCGGCTGGTGGAACCTGCTGCGCGTGACCAAGACCGGCGTGCTGTCGCGCCATCGCCATCCGGCGGCCGTCAACGGCCTGGTGCTGAAGGGGCGCTGGCGCTACCTCGAGCACGACTGGATCGCCGAGGAAGGCGGCTTCGTCTACGAGCCGCCGGGCGAAGTCCATACGCTGGTGGTCGATCCGCCCTGCACCGAGATGATCACGTTCTTCAACGTGAACGGCGCGATGATCTACGTCGACGAGGCCGGCAACACCGTCGGCTACGAGGACGTCCACACCAAGATCGACATGTGCCGCAAGCACTACGCGGCCGTCGGCCTGGGCGCCGACTACGTCGACCGCTTCATCCGCTGACCGCTTCGCAGGTTCCTGCACGCGCCGCCTCCGGGCGGCGCGTTCGTTTCCGCCGCACCCGAACCGCCACGACAACAGGAGGAGTCCCCGTCCATGGTCCAGGCCATCCGCTTTGCCGCCCCCGGCGGCCCCGAAGTCCTCAAGCTCGAAACCGTCGACGTCGGCGACCCCGGCCCGGGCCAGGCGCGCGTGCGCCACACCGCGGTCGGCCTGAACTTCATCGACACGTATCACCGCTCGGGGCTGTACCCGCTGCCGCTGCCGAGCGGGGTCGGGCTCGAGGCCGCGGGTGTGGTCGTCGCGGTCGGCCCGGACGTGAGCTACCTGAAGCCCGGTGACCGCGTCGCGTACGCCGGCGGCGCGCCGGGCAGCTACGCGCAGGAGCGCCTGATCGCCGCCGACCGTCTGGTCGTGATCCCCGACGGCGTGACCGACCAGCAGGCCGCCGCGATGATGCTGAAGGGCATGACCGTCGAGTACCTGATCCGCCGCACCTTCCCGGTGAAGGCCGGCATGACCGTGCTGTTCCACGCCGCGGCCGGCGGTGTCGGGCTGATCGCGGGGCAGTGGCTGAAGGCGCTGGGCTGCACGACGATCGGCACCGTCGGCTCGGACGCGAAGGCCGAGCTCGCGAAGGCCAACGGCTACGACCACACCATCGTCTACACGCGCGAGAACTTCGCCGAGCGCGTGAACGAGATCACCGGCGGCGCCAAGGTGCCGGTGGTGTTCGACTCGGTCGGCAAGGACACCTTCGCGGGCTCGCTCGACTGCCTGCAGCCGCGCGGCATGCTGGCGGTGTTCGGCAACGGCTCGGGTCCGGTCGACGCGTTCAACATCAACCTGCTCGCCGCGAAGGGCTCGCTGTACGTCACGCGCCCGACGCTGATGACCTACACCGCGAAGCGCGAAGACCTGGTCGACAGCGCCAACGCGCTGTTCGACGTGGTGAAGAGCGGCAAGGTGAAGATCACGATCAACCAGACCTACCCGCTCGCCGACGCGACGCAGGCGCACATCGACCTGGAAGGGCGCAAGACCACGGGCTCGACGCTGCTGATCCCCTGATCGGCACGGCGCACGCACCGACCGCGACGGACGCGCTGCGCGCGGCGTCCGTCGCCCCCTCGACCGGCGCCCACACCGGCCACCGCGCGCGGCATCGAAGGCACGGAGGACCCACACGATGACGCACGACCTGCGAGGCAAGGCCGTCCTGATCACCGGGGCGAGCACCGGCATCGGCGCCGCGGCCGCACGCGCGTTCGGCGCGGCCGGCGCGAAGGTGGCGGTGCACTACAACGCGAGCCGCGACGCGGCGGAAGCCGTCGCGGCCGATGTGAAGAACGCCGGCGGTGAGGCGATCACCGTGCAGGGCGACGTCACCTCGACCGCCGCGTGCCACGCGATCGTCGACGCGACCGTGAAGGCCTTCGGCAGCATCGACGTGCTGATCAACAACGCCGGCGGACTCGTGCAGCGCGTGCCGGTGGCCGAACTGACCGACGCACTGTTCGACCAGGTGCTGAACCTGAACGTGCGCTCCGCGCTGATGTGCATCGCCGCCGCCGTCGTCCCGATGCGCGCCGCGAAGCGCGGCAACATCATCAACGTCACCTCGGTCGCCGCACGCCACGGCGGCGGCCCGGGCGCCGTGCTCTACGCGGGCTCGAAAGGCTTCGTGAGCACCATGACCCGCGGCCTGGCGAAGGAACTGGTGCCCGACGGCATCCGCGTCAACGCCGTCGCCCCCGGCGTGATCACCACGCCGTTCCACGAACGCTTCTCCACCCCCGCAATGCTCGAAGGCTTCCGCAAGACCATCCCGATGAACCGCATCGGCGAAGCGGACGAATGCGCGGGGGCGTTCCTGTATCTGGCGAGCGATGCGATGAGCATTTACGTGACCGGGAAGATTCTCGAGTTAAATGGGGGGAAGTACATGCCCTGAGGACACCCGGCGAGGGGCCCCGCAAAGCGGGTATCGACGGCAAGGCGAGCGGCTGTGAAGTGCCGA
>JALORJ010000301.1 GCA_025459035.1 Burkholderiales bacterium | reverse complement strand
GTGCCCCCCGTCACGGAGAAGCCGCAGTGAGTCCACGATCCGTTCGCCGCGCGATGGCGGCTGTCGCACTGGTCTCGATGTGCGCCGCGTGGCCGGCGCGCGCTGGCTGGGACGAGGCCGTCGCGGCGTACAACAAGGGCGACTACGCGACGGCGGCGCGCGAGTTCCGACCGTTCGCGGAACAGGATCAGCTCCAGGCGCAGTTCATCCTCGGCTGGATCTACCAGAACGGCGAAGGCGTGCCGCGCGACTTCGCCGAGTCGGCGAAGTGGTACGCGAAGGTGGCCGCCAAGGGCAACGCCGACGCGCAGTACGCGCTGGGCTCGTACTACATGTCGGGCGCCGGCGTGAAGCGCGACGACGCCGAGGCCGCGAAGTGGCTGCGCAAGGCCGCCGAGCAGGGCAAGGCCCAGGCGCAGTACTACCTCGGGTATCTGCTCGCGCGGGGCGACGGCGTCGCGCGCGACGAGGCCGAGGGCGCGCGCTGGACGCGCAAGGCCGCGGAACAGAACGTCGTCGACGCGCAGTACGCGCTCGCGATCGCGCTGGCCAACGGCACCGGCGTCGCGAAGGACGAAGCCGAGGCCGCGACGTGGTTCCGCAAGGCCGCCGAGGGGGGCAACCTCGATGCCGCCTTCCTGCTCGGTTCGCACTACGAGCGCGGCATCGGCGTGCTCGCGAGCTACCCCGACGCGGTGAAGTGGTACCGCGTCGCGGCCGACGGGGGCGTCGCCGACGCCCAGTACCACCTCGGCACGCTGTACCGCGACGGCTACGGCGTCGATCGCAACGACGCCGAGGCGATGAAGCTGTTCCGCAAGGCCGCTGCCGCCGACCAGCCGTCGGTGATCGGTGCCGTCGACGAGTACCTCAAGCGCGGCAAGCTCGATCTGGCGACCGAACTGGGCGACGCCCTGCTCGCGAAGCATCCCGACAACCTCACGCTGCAGCTCGCCCTCACCTATGCCGCCGCGAAGGAAGCCCGGGCAGAACCCGCGAAGTACGCAGCGGTCGCGAAGCGCTACGGCGAGAAGGCCGTCGCGCTGATCGAAGGTGGAGTCCGACCCGCGGCGATGGCCGACGCCGAGTGGGCCGACGCGAAGACGAAGTGGCTGCCGCAGCTGCATACCCAGCTCGGTCAGGTCGCACAGTCCGTCGGCGCGACCGACGAGGCGCGCATGCGGTTCGAGCGCGCGACCACGCTGGATCCGCAGGACCCCTACGGCTGGTACCTGCTCGGGCAGACGTGGTTCGCGGACTACCAGAAACTCGACGCCGCCGCGAAGACGCTCGACGGCACCGCGAAGAGCGACGCGGTCGCGAAGGCGTTCGGCAAGCTGGACCAGGTCATCGACGCGTACGCACGCGCGGTGGCGACCTCGGAGCGCCGCGATGGCATGCAGTCGCTCGCCGAACCGCTGCTGCGCGACCTGACGGGGCTGTACGAGTTTCGCCACGGCTCGCGCGACGGCCTCGACGCGCTGGTGTCGCGCTACCGCGGCAGCTGAGCCCGACGCGAGACCGCCGGCGCGCACGCCGCGCGGCGACGATCACTTCGGGACGATTTCGAGCTCCATCGCGAAGATCGCGGTGCGGCGGTCGTGGCGGCCGCAGACGAGCGTCATCGAGCCGTCCGCCGCGGACCACGTGCGACTGCGCAGTTCGAGGCCCTCGTCCATTCGCGTCGTGAACGCCTGCGGCTCGCCGAACCGCGCCACGAGCGCATCCAGCAGATCGCGGCACTTCGGGTGGCGGCGCTCGACCTGGTCGGGCTTCTGACCGTCGCCCTCGCGCTCGAAGCCCAGCGTCCAGCGCCGAGGGACGCCGTGATCGAGGGTCACCGCCACCTCGGTCAGCTGCCCCCGCGTCTCGTCGCGGGCGAGGCGCACGACGTAGCGACCGGAGCCTGCGCGCAGCAGGTCGGCGAACAGTGCCGCGTCGTCGTCGGGCGTGAAGATGCGCGCGGTGCCTCGCTGCCAGAACTCGTGGCGCGACTCGACGAACGCGTCGCGCACGCCTGCGACACCGAGTGCGGGCCCGACGCCCGCATAGTCGAAGGCTCCTGCCCGCGATGCCGCACTTAGCAGCGCGACCGCGCCCAGCGCGGCCGCCCGGACGCGCCACGACCGGCGCGAGCGATGGCATCGAAGCATATGAATCATCAGGAGAATCCGGACGGGGTTCGAATATAGTCGTTGGCCTTGTCGCCACCGGGGGTCGCTGTCCTGCCGGTCGCGGCGCCCTTGTCCCGGACCCTTGCGCCGATGCCACGCACCGTCGACTACTACTTCGCGCCCATGTCGCCGTGGACGCATCTCGGACACGCGCGGCTGCGGGCGATCTGCGAACGCCACGGCGCGAGCATCGCGGTCAAGCCGGTCGACTTCGCGCGCGTGTTCCCGGCCTCCGGCGGCGTGCCGCTCGCGCAACGCCCGCCGCAGCGCCGCGCGTACCGCATTCACGAACTCGTGCGCTGGCGCGATCTGCTGGGCATCCCGATCCAGCTCGCGCCGAAGCACTTCCCGGTTTCCGGCGACCCCGGTGCGCTGCTGATCGTGGCGGCCGAGGCGCTCGGTGCCCGCGCACAGCTCGACGTGTCCGGCGGCCTGCTGCGCGCGTGCTGGGAAGAGGACCGCGACATCGCCGACGATGCGACGCTCGCGGCGGTCGCGACGGCGGCCGGGCTCGACGGCGCCGCGCTGCTCGCGACGTCGAAGACCGCGCCGGTGCGTGCGCGCTACGACGCGCTGACCCAGGAAGCGATCGACCGACAGGTCTTCGGCGCGCCGACGTATGTCATCGACGACGAGCCGTTCTGGGGTCAGGACCGGCTCGACTTCGTCGAGCGCAAGCTCGCAGCCTGACCGCCGCGCATCCGACCGTGCGGCTCGGCGCGCTCGACCAGACCCCGATCATCCGCGGCATCCCGCCCGCGGCCGCGGTGCGGCAGTCGGTCGAGCTCGCGCGTGAAGTCGAGCAGATGGGCTACCACCGCTTCTGGCTGGCCGAGCACCACAACATGCGCGGGCTCGCCGATCCGTGCCCCGAGATCCTGCTCACGCACATCGCGTCGGTCACGTCGCGCATCCGCGTCGGGACCGGCGGCGTGCTGCTGCCGTACTACAGCCCGCTGAAGGTCGCGGAGACCTTCCGCATGCTCGAGGCGCTGTTCCCGGGACGCATCGATCTGGGCATCGGTCGCGCGCCGGGCTCCGACGGCCTGACCGCGCAGGTGCTGGCGCAGGGCATGTCGCCGGACTGGGGCCGCTTTCCGGTCGCGGTCCAGGAACTGCTCGCGTTCCTGCTCGACGCGCTGCCCGACGACCATCCGTATGCCGGGGTGCGCGCGCAGCCCGCCGGTCCGGGACACCCCGAGGTGTGGCTGCTCGGCTCGTCGGACTACAGCGCCGAACTCGCCGCGCACCTCGGACTGCGCTTCTGCTTCGCGCACTTCATCAACGGCCACGGCGGTGATGCCGTCACGCGGGCGTACCGCGCGCAGTGGCGCGCCGCGAGCATCGACCGGCAACCGCAGTCGATGGTGGCGGTGTTCGTGGTCTGCGCGCCCACGGACGCACAGGCCGAGCGCCTCGCCGCGTCGATCGACCTGCGGCGTCTGCAGATGGCCCGCGGACACGACGGCCCCATCGTGCCGACCGAAGACGCAGCCGCGACCCCGCTCACC
>JALORJ010000300.1 GCA_025459035.1 Burkholderiales bacterium | reverse complement strand
GACGACGAAGGAAGAGGGCGCGGCGACGCTCATGCCGGTCGACATGACCACGCCGCCGCCAACCGGTTCCGCGTGCACGGCGACGGCGCGCGCGCGCACACTCGGAACCGCGGGCTGCGACAAGTTGTCGCACCTCGCATCCCTCCGTTCCTGCCAAGGAGAACGCCCATGAAGTTCGCAGCCCTGCTGGTCGGCGCCGCCCTCGCGTGCACCGCGGCCGTCGCGTCGGCCAACCACTGCCCGATGGACATGAAGGCCATCGACGCCGCCCTCGCGAAGAACCCGTCGCTGTCGGCGACCGACCTGGCCGAAGTGAAGAAACTGCGCGCCGACGGCGAGGCGCTGCACAAGGCCGGCAAGCACGCCGAGTCGGTCGAGTCGCTCGGCAAGGCGATGAAGCTGCTGGGTCTCTGACGCCGCCGCACGTCGCGCCCCACCCGCGCCCCGGAACCTTCCGGGGCTTTTCCGTTTCCACGACCGGGTCCGCCGTCGCGCGCCTCCCGGATCGCCATGTCCCCTGCCTTCTTCGTCGCCGCCACCGTCGCTGTCGCGGCGTTGTCGCCGCGCCCCGCCAGCGCGTACTCGATCTGCCAGGACGAGATCGAATCCATCACGCGCGCCGCACGCGGCGTCCCCATGACCGAGCAGCAGAAGCTCGAGTTCGCACCGCTGATGGACGACGCCATCAAGCGCTGCCGCATCGGCCGCGACGAGGTCGCGCTGCTGTACTTCGCCCGCGCTCGGGCGGTCGTCGGACTGCCACCGCGCGTGGCCGTCGATGCCGAAGACCCCGCCGCGGCGACGCCCGGCACACCCGCACGCTGACCGCTTCGGCCTGCGGCGCACGCCGCGCGCACGCGCATCGACGTCGCTCGGGGGCGAACCGCCGGAGCCCTTCAGTGACGCAGCAGATCGACCGCGCCGATCACCGGCAGCGGCTCGGCCGGCAGCACGCGATCGACCGTGCCGATCGCGTCGACGCGACAGTCGCGCAGCAGATCGCGGATCGACACCTCGACACGCACGAGGTCGGTGGTCGCGTCCAGTCGCCACGCGTGCGCGACGCGCTGCCCGGGCTCGAACGGTGACCACAGGTCGATGCGCACGCTGCCGTCGTCGCGCGCCGAAAGCTCGGCCTGCGGATCGCCGGCCTCGGCACGAAACCGCCGGATCTCGCGCGTCGCGAACAGGTTGAACCCCAGCTCCTCGCGCGCGAAGCGGCCGTCGGCCAGCGCGGCGAACCACGGCCGGGGTGCGCGCGGCAGCGGCAGCAGCGACAGTCCGGGCACGCCCAGCTGCTGCGCGAGCGTGCGCGACACCGCCATCCCCCAGCGCCCGACCTGACCGGCGGTCTCGACGAACGTCGGCGCGTGCGCGGGCGTCACCGCCGCCCCGGCCAGCCAGCGCAGATGCACCTGCTCCTGCCCCGTGTCGAGGGGGATCGCGTCGGGCGTCAGCAGATCGGTCCCGCCCTGCGTGCCGAGACTGCGGGCGAGCGCGAACAGCCGCGAGGGCCCCACCTGCGCGACCTGCACCTCGGCGGCGAGCGCGTTGCCGAGCCCGAACGCGTCGACCGGGCCGAGCGCAGCGGCCCTCTGCATCGCTTCGACGACTTCGGCGATCTGCGGAACCGCACCGTCGACGGCGCCCGACGCGACCCCGGCCGTCACGAACAGCACCGGCAGCAGGAACAGACGCGCCAGCAAGGCGACGTCCTCGCCGTCGTCGATCGCGAGGATCGCGGCGTCGAGCGCCTGCACGACCGCCGGGGCGTCGGCCGGCGGCACCGCCGCCAGCAGCGCGCGCACCGCCGCGTCGTCGCCCGCCGCCAGGCGTCGGCGCAGCGCCTTCGTCAATGCCGCGGTCGCCTGCGAGCGTTCGTGCTGCCAGCTCGCGGCCGCCAGCGCCGCGAGACGCTCGGCGAGGACAGGGTCGAGCGCGGCGGCGGCGCGGTCGGGGGCGGGACGGGGATCGGGCAGTGCGGCCATCGTCGAGACGTCATCGGAACGGGGAATCGCTCGAGTGTCGCGCACGCGCGGCCGTGCGGGGGGAACCGCGGCGCGCGTGCAGGTCGGGCGCGTTGCGCGCGCGGCGTGCGGGCCGCGACCGCGGCACGTGGGGCGCGCGCCATCGCTGCGGAGCGCGCTCGACCATCACGCGTCGACCTGCGACGGCGCGGCCTGCCCCCGGGGCGCGCCGCTACCATGCCCGGGCAATGTCGATGTCCTGCCCATGACGCCGCCCGGCTCCGCCGCCCGCTCGACGCGGGCATGGCCCGTGGCCGACTGGGGCCGGCAGTATCGCCGCGCCGATCTGGGCGCCGACGTCGTCGCCGGGCTCGTCACCGCGATCCTGCTGGTGCCGCAGGGCATGGCGTTCGCGCTGCTGGCGGGGCTGCCGCCGCAGGTCGGGCTCTACACCAGCATCCTGCCGCCGATCGCGTATGCGCTGACCGGTTCGAGCCGCACGCTGTCGGTCGGCCCGGTGTCGGTCGCCGCGCTGATGGTCGCGCACGCGATGGCGTCGACGCCGCCGGGCACGGACGCGGTCGCGGGCGCGGTCGTGCTTGCGGCGATCGCCGGGGGCGTGCTGCTCGCGATGGGTGCGCTGCGCCTGGGCGTGGTCGAGGCGGCACTGAGCCATCCCGTGCTGGCCGGCTTCACGTCAGCCGCCGCACTGCTGATCGTGCTCAACCAGCTGCCGGCGCTGGCCGGTGTGCGCTGGAGCGGCGACCCCGGCGCGCTGGCGGCCGCGTTCGCGCAGATCGGCGCACGCCCGTCGACGCTCTTGCTGGGCCTCGCATGCGCTGCGCTGCTGGTCGTCCTGCAGGGTCCGGTCGGTCGCGTCGTCGCGGCGCTCGGCCTGCCGCCCGCCACCGCGGCGCATCTGCGTCGCGCCGGTCCGCTGGCCGTCGTCGTCATGGCGACGCTTGCCGCCGGTCAGCTGCCCGACGCGGTCGCGGTCGTCGGTGCGATCCCGGCCGGCCTGCCGCGTCCGCACTGGCCCGATCTGCCGTTGTCGACGCTGCGCGCGCTGGCCGCGCCCGCGGTGGTGATCGGCCTCGTGAGCTACGTCGAGAGCCTGTCGATCGCGAAGGTGCTGGCGGCGCGACGGCGCGAGCGCATCGACGCGAACCAGGAGCTGATCGCGATCGGCGCCGCGAATCTCGCCTCGGCGGTCGCCGGCGGCATGCCGGTCGCGGGCGGCTTCAGTCGCACGATGGTCAACTTCCAGGCGGGCGCGCGCACGCCGGTGGCGTCGGTGGTCGCGGCTGCGTTGGTCGCGCTGGTCGCGGTGGCGCTGACGCCGGTGCTGGAACCGGTCCCGCGCACCGCGCTCGCAGCGATCATCGTCGTCGCGGTCGCGAAGCTGATCGACTGGCGCGGCGCGCTGGCGATCCTGCGCTACGACCGCGTCGACGCGGCGGTCTTCGCGCTCACCGCCGGCGGCGTGCTGGGCATCGGCATCGAGCAGGGCATCGCCCTGGGCGTGGCCGCGTCCCTGGTCGGCTTCGCGGTGCGCAACGCCCGGCCGCACGTCGCGGTGGTCGGCCGCCTGCGTGGCAGCGAGCACTTCCGCAACGTGCGGCGCTTCGACGTCGAGACCTTTCCGGAGGTCGTGTTCGTGCGGCCCGACGACAACCTGACCTTCCTGAACGCCGGCTTCGTCGAGACCTGCCTCGTCGATGCCGTCG
>JALORJ010000299.1 GCA_025459035.1 Burkholderiales bacterium | reverse complement strand
GGTTGATGTCGGCGGTGCCGTCGGCGTTGAAGTCGAGCGCGGGCACCGCGCGCGTCAGCGTCAGCAGGTCGGTCGCCGCCTGGCGCAGGTTGTCGCGACTGGTGAGCGGGCTCGGGAGGTTGATGAAGTGCGTGCCGGACGGGTCGACGACGCCGTCGGGGCCGGTGGCGCCGCTGGTGTTGTTGACGAGGTCGAGGTCGAAGGTGCGCTCGTACGACGTGGCGCCCGCCGGTGCGGTGCCGCCGTAGAGCGGATTCGCCGGGCGCGCGTACAGCGGGTTCGTGGTGCTGGTGAGGCCGTGCAGAGGCTGGTCGATGGCGACGACCACGAAGCCGGCGTCGGCGAACGCGTCGGCGATCGCCAGCATCTGGCTGCGATCGCCGGTGATGCCGTGCTGGAAGATCGCGACCGGCCAGCCGGCGGTCGGTCGCGTGGCGCCCGCCAGCGAGGCGGCGTTCGGCACGGTGACCAGGATCGGGACCGTCAGCGACTCGGTCGCGACCGGCACCGGGTTGAAGCGGGTCAGGAAGCGGCTGGACGCGTCGAGCGGCGAGGCGTTGCCGAGCCAGGTGCCCGTCACCGGCGCCGCGCGGTTGAGGTAGTACGGCACCTGCAGCGTGCCGGCGAACACGTTCGCCTTGCCCTGCAGCAGCGGGCTCACCTGCTGGGTCGTGAGGCCGCTGGGCCGCGCGACGATCGGGCGCGGTGGGGCGGCCGCGATCTGCGCCGCGAGCACGTTCATCGTGTCGCGCGTGTTCTGCGTCGAGAAGCTGAACGACAGGATGACGTTCGCGGCCGGCACGCCGAGCGCGCCCGCGATCTGCAGGTGCGCGCCGGTGAGGCGGCAGACGCCGTTCAGCGTGGCGTTGGTGACGGCGGCGCAGGTGGGCTGGGCGGCCTTGATGCTGGCGTAGTCGGTGTCGGCGGCGACCGCGGCGCCGGTCACGTCGCGCAGCCCGCTGGTGACGAGCACGAGGTAGCCGTTGTTGGTCGCACCGGTGCTGGCGACCAGCGGCCGCAGCGGCTTGAGCTGCACGATCGTGCCGCCGGAGCCCGCGTCGGTGGCGATCTCGGCGCTGAAATCGGTGCCGAGCACCAGCGGGCGCACCACGCCGGTGGTCGCCTTGGTGGCGTTGTCGATCACCACCTGCACCATGCGCAGGTTCGCGGCCGTCAGCGTGGCCGGGTCGATGCCGGTGCTGAAGCGGATCGAGATCGGTGCGGTGGTCGAATAGCCGTCGAGCTGGTTGATCGCCGCGGCATTGGGCAGGAACGGGTTCGCCGGGATGTTCAGCGTGCCGTCGGTGGTGCCCGAAAAATAGAGATCGGTCGGATAGGGCAGCAGGCCCGACAGCGGCGCGAACAACGCGCGCGGCGCGGTGCCGCCGACGGTGGCGCCACCGGCGGGATTGTTGTTGCCGCTCGTGGTGTCGGTGGGGCCGACGTCCGGCGGTCCGCCATCGGAGACCGTGTTGGCGCATCCCGCGAGGGCCAATGCCGTTGCGGCGAGCCATGCAGTCGCGGTGAGCCTGGTCATGATGGGAACTCCTGGCGTGGCCGGGAAGCGCTGGCGAGGGCGGTAGGGCTACGCGCGAGGACGCCGGGGACGGTGTTTACTCGAAGCTGGGCCGGCCCCTCGCCATGCCGCACTTGTTGTAATCGTCGGACTGGCGGCTAGGGTACGCTCCCCAAAAGGGGCGAGGCAAGCAACGACGAATGCAACATCGACTGCCGCGTGAGCTGCGCATCATTGCGGGCGAGTGGCGCGGCCGGAAGCTGCGATTTCCCGATCGTGCGGGCATCAGGCCGACCCCGGACCGCGTCCGCGAAACACTGTTCAACTGGATCGGCGCGCGCGTGCGCGGCGTCCGTGCGCTCGACCTCTTTGCCGGCAGCGGTGCCCTCGGGCTCGAGTGCCTGTCGCGTGGCGCGACGGCGGCGACGTTCGTCGACAGCGATCCGCACGCGGTTCGGGTGCTGCGCGAACGGCTCGCGGAATGGGGCGCGCAGGGCGGCAGCGTCGAGCGGGCCGACGCCCGTGCCTGGCTGGCCGCGCGGCGGAGTGCGACGCAGCCGCCGTTCGACCTGGTGTTCCTCGACCCGCCGTTCGCCGCCGGCCTGCTGTCGGGGGTGGCGCGCGACCTCGAGGCCGGCGACTGGCTCGCGCCGGGCGCCCTGGTGTACCTGGAGGCCCCGTCGGACGGCGACCTGCCGGACCTGCCGCCAGGCTGGGAACTGCTGCGCAGCGGGAAGGCCGGTGCGGTCGGGTATCATCTGCTCCGCCGCGGGGGGCCGCCGGTGGTCACGGAGAGTCCGACGACATGAAGCGCAATGCCGTTTATCCCGGCACTTTCGATCCGATCACCAACGGCCACACGGATCTCGTGCGGCGGGCGGCCTCGATCTTCAACCGCTTGGTCGTCGCGATCGCGGCCAACCCGAACAAGGCGCCGATGTTCCCGCTCGAGAAGCGCGTCGAGCTGGCCCGCGCCGTGCTGTCGGACCTGCCCAACGTCGAGGTGGTCGGCTATTCGGGCCTCACCGTCGAGTTCGCGCGCCGCAACGACCTCGCGGTCGTGGTGCGTGGCCTGCGCGCGGTTTCCGACTTCGAGTTCGAGTTCCAGCTCGCGAACATGAGCCGGCACCTGTCGCGCGAGATCGAGACGGTGTTCATGACGCCGCAGGAGCAGTTCACGTTCATCTCCTCGACGCTGGTGCGCGAGATCGCCGTGCTCGGCGGCGATGTCACCGAGTTCGTCCACCCGGTCGTCGCCGCGGAGCTGCGCAAGCAGAGCCGCGTGTCGTGACGCTCGACGGCTACTGGGTGCCCGTGGGCGCCTGGGTGGCCGGTGAGGTGGTGCCGATCGCCGAGCTGCGCGTCGCGCGCTTCGTGCTGCAGCGCGGCGCGTGGCGCATCGAGGACCAGCAACGCCAGGTGGTCGATCGCGGCGAGTACCGCGTCGACGCGGGCACCGATCCCAAGGGGCTCGACATCGTCGCGCGCGAGGGGCCGAACGCCGGCCGCACGATGCTCGCGATCTTCGAGCTGCACGGCGACCTGCTGACCATCTGCTACGACCTCGACGGCGCCGAGCGGCCGCAGGGCACCGAGCCCCGCGACGACCAGCTGCTGCTGATGATCACCTACGCGCGCGAGGCTGCGCGGCTGTCTTCCTGACTCGAGGCGCCTGCTTGCGCTTCGCGGCCTTCGGGGTCTTCGGGACCTTTGCGGCCTTGCGCCGTGCGCGTCCCGGCACGCGCAGCCGCGGCGCCGGCCGCAGCGGTTCTGGCAGCGTGCCGGCCTTGTGCAGGTCGCAGGCGCGCCAGAGATACCAGGCTGCCGCGGAGCGGTGCGGCGCCCAGCGCGCGCCCCAGGCGGCGAGCGCCCTGGGCGCCGGCATCGCGCGCAGCCCGTAGGCGAGGCGGAAGCCGTTGCGCACGCCGAAGTCGTCGATCGGCAGCACGTCCGGCCGGCCGAGCTGGAACATCAGCATCATCTCGACGGTCCAGCGGCCGACGCCGCGCACGGCGGTCAGGCGCGCGACGATCGCGTCGTCGTCGAGCGGCAGCAGCGTCGCCGTGTCGGGCACCGTGCCGTCGAGCGCCTTCGCGGCGAGGTCCTTCAGCGCGGCGATCTTCGAGCCCGAGTAGCCCGCGGCGCGCAGCGCCGCGTCGGGCGTCGCCAGCAGCTGCGCGGGC
>JALORJ010000298.1 GCA_025459035.1 Burkholderiales bacterium | reverse complement strand
CCCGCCCGATCGACGCGGCCGCGACGAAGATCGAGCTGCCCGCCCGCCCGGCCGAGCGCCGCTGGGTCGTGCCGACCCGCGCGACGGTGCTGCCCACGGTCGACCCGGCGACCCACACCGTCCAGGTGCGCCTGGACCTGCCGGCCGACGCGGCCGGCGACGCGAGCCCGGGCGCGTTCGCGCGTGCCTGGCTGAGCCGCGCGCCGGAGTCCGGGGACGGCGCCCGCACGCGCCTGTTCGTCCCGTCGGGCGCGATCGTGCGCCGCGCCGAGATGACCGGCGTCTACGTGATCGGCGCGAACGGCCGGCCGCTGCTGCGCCAGGTGCGCCTGGGCCCGGCCGTCGGCGACGAGGTCGAGGTGCTCGCGGGCGTGGCCGCCGGCGACCGGGTCGCCACCGACCCGCAGGCCGCCGCCCGCGTGCGCTGAGGAGACGGCGATGAACACGCAGGGTCCGCAGTCGATGGGCGTGTCGGGACGGATCGCGGGCGCGTTCCAGTCGGCGAGGATCACGCCGCTGCTCGCGCTGGTCGCGCTGCTGCTGGGCGTGTTCGCGGTGATGGTGACGCCGCGCGAGGAGGAGCCGCAGATCGACGTCACGATGGCGAACGTGATCGTCCCGTTCCCCGGCGCGTCGGTGCGCGACGTCGAGCAGACGGTCGCCACGCCGGCCGAGCAGGTGCTCGCGCAGATCGCCGGCGTCGAGCACGTAATGTCGACGTCGCGGCCCGGCGTGGCGGTGCTGACCGTGCAGTTCGAGGTCGGCGTGCCCCGCACCGAGGCGCTGGTGCGGCTGCACGACACGCTGCGCGCCAACGCCGACTGGCTGCCGCGCGGGCTCGGCGTGGGCGAGCCGATCGTCAAGCCCCGCGGCATCGACGACGTGCCGATCGTCGCGCTCACGCTGTACGCGACCGAGGCCGACACCGGCGCGGCGGACCTCGAGCGCGTCGCGCACAGCGTGGAGGCCGAGATCAAGCGCGTGCGCGGCACCCGCGAGGTCACGACCATCGGCGGACCGGGCCGGGCGGTGCTCGTCGAGCTCGACCCCGCGCGGATGGCCGGCGCGGGCACGACCGTCGCCGACCTGCGCCAGGCGCTGCAGTCGGCCAACCTCGGGCTGCCGGTGGGCGAGCTCGTCTCGGGCGACCGCGCGGTCGCGGTCGAATCGGGCCCGTTCCTGCGCGATGCGCGCGACGTCGAGGAGATCGTGGTCGGCGTGCGCGCGGGCCGGCCGGTGTTCCTGCGCGAGGTCGCGACGGTGCGCGACGGCCCGCCGCCCGCGTCCCGCTACGTGTGGCACGGCACGGCGGCGCGCGACGGCAGGCCCGCGGCCGAGCATCCGGCGGTGACCGTCACCGTGACCAAGAAGCCGGGCGAGAACGCGATCGACGTCGCCGACGCGGTGCTCGCGCGCGTCGAATCGCTGCGCAACACGGTGATCCCCGCGGGCGTGGAGGTCGCGGTCACGCGCAACTACGGCGCCACCGCGAACGACAAGGCGGTGCAGCTGATCAAGAAGCTGATGTTCGCGACGCTGTCGGTGATCGCGCTGGTGTTCTTCGCGCTCGGGCGGCGCGAGGCGGCCATCGTCGGCGCGGCGGTGGTGCTGACGCTCACCGCGACGCTGTTCGCCTCGTGGGCCTGGGGCTTCACGCTGAACCGCGTCTCGCTGTTCGCGCTGATCTTCTCGATCGGCATCCTGGTCGACGACGCGATCGTCGTCGTCGAGAACATCCACCGGCACATGGCGCTGCACCCGCAGCGAACGCTCGTCGAGCTGATCCCGGGTGCGGTCGACGAGGTCGGCGGCCCGACGATCCTCGCGACGCTGACCGTGATCGCCGCGCTGCTGCCGATGGCCTTCGTGTCGGGGCTGATGGGACCGTACATGGGCCCGATCCCGATCAACGCGAGCCTGGGCATGCTGCTGTCGCTGGCGATCGCGTTCGTGGTGACCCCGTGGCTCGCGCGGCTGTGGATGAAGCACGTGCCGGGCGCGCACGGCGACGGGCACGCGGCCCCGACCGGGCTCGCCGCCCGGCTCGGTCCGTTCTTCGCCCGCGTGTTCCGGCCGCTGCTCGACGAGCGCCGCGGCGGGCGCAACCGCCTGCTGCTCGGCGCGGGCGTGGCCGCGCTGATCGCCGGCTCGGTCGCGCTGCCCGTGCTGGGGCTGGTGCAGCTGAAGATGCTGCCCTTCGACAACAAGTCCGAGTTCCAGGTCGTGGTCGACATGCCCGCCGGCACGCCGCTCGAGCGGACCGCCGCGGTGCTGCGCGAGCTCGGGGCGCACCTGGCCACGGTGCCCGAGGTGACCGACTGGCAGGCCTACGCGGGCACGGCCGCCCCGATCAACTTCAACGGGCTGGTGCGCCAGTACTACCTGCGCGCCGGCGGCGAGGTCGGCGACCTGCAGGTGAACCTCGTCGACAAGGCGCATCGCACCGACCAGAGCCACGCGATCGCGATGCGCGTGCGCCCGGCGCTGCAGGAGATCGGCCGCCGGCACGGCGCGAACGTGAAGGTCGTCGAGGTGCCGCCGGGGCCGCCCGTGCTCGCGCCGATCGTCGCCGAGATCTACGGCCCCGAGGCCGAGGGCCGGCGAGAGGTCGCGCGCGCGGTCCGCGCGGTGATGGCGACGCACGACGGGATCGTCGACGTCGACGACAGCTCGATCGTCGACGCGCCCCGCACGCTGCTCGTCGTCGACCGGCGCAAGGCCGCGATGCTCGGCGTGCCGCAGCAGGCGATCGTCTCGACGCTGCGCGCCGGCCTGGCCGGCGAGGCCGCCGCGTTCCTGCACGACGGCAGCAAGTATCCGGCGGCCGCGACGCTGCAGCTGCCCGCGGAGCGCCACGGCGACCTCGACGCGCTGCTGCAGCTCACCGTGCGTTCGGGCAGCGGCCGCGCGGTGCCGATCGCCGAGCTGGTGACGGTCACCGACACGCTGCGCGAGCAGCCGATCCACCACAAGGACCTGCTGCCGGTGGTCTACGTGGTGGGCGACATGGCCGGCCGCGTCGACAGCCCGCTCTACGGCATGTTCGCGATCCGCTCCGAGGTCGCCGCGATCCCGACGCCCGGCGGCGGCACGCTGCGCGAGTACTTCGTGAGCCAGCCCGACGACCCTTACCGCGGGTACGCCGTCAAGTGGGACGGCGAGTGGCAGATCACCTACGAGACCTTCCGCGACATGGGCGCGGCCTACGCGGTCGGGCTGATCCTGATCTACCTGCTGGTCGTCGCGCAGTTCGGCTCGTACCTGGTGCCGCTGATCATCATGGCGCCGATCCCGCTGACGATCGTCGGCGTGATGCCTGGCCACGCGCTGCTGGGCGCGCAGTTCACCGCGACCAGCATGATCGGGATGATCGCGCTGGCCGGCATCATCGTGCGCAACTCGATCCTGCTGGTCGACTTCATCCGGCTGCAGGTCGGCGAGGGCGTGCCGCTCGCCGACGCGATCGTGCGCTCGGCGGCCACGCGTGCCCAACCGATCGTGCTGACGGGGCTGGCCGCGATGCTCGGCGCGTTCTTCATCCTCGACGACCCGATCTTCAACGGCCTGGCGATCTCGCTGATTTTCGGCATCCTCGTCTCGACGCTGCTGACGCTGATCGTCATTCCGCTGCTGTACTGGGTGGCGTACCGGCGCCGCCTGGACAAGCTGATCCCCGCAACCCTCGAAGGCGGAGAAGTGGCATGAGGCCG
>JALORJ010000297.1 GCA_025459035.1 Burkholderiales bacterium | reverse complement strand
ACCGCGACACGGTCCTCGACCTTCTCCTTGCGCGATGCCGCGATCAGCACGTCGACCATCTCGGGGTTGTCGGCCGTCGGTCCGCGGATCTGCCAGTCGAGGTTGACCTCGTCGAGCGAGAACGGGATGTACTGGTTGGCCTCGGTCTCGACCTGCACTTCCATGTCCTCCTCGCGCTGGCCGGCGGCGAGGACGATCTGCTTGGTGATGACGGCCGCCGTGGGCAGCGCCAGCGCGAGGTTCTTGACCCGTGTGTTGAGCTTCTTCCAGCCGCGCTTGAGCGTGGCCGCGACGTCTTCAAGGTTGATGATGTTGCCGTCGACGACGGCATTGGGCGGGAGCGGCTCGATGGCGTAGCGCTCCAGCCGGTAGCGGCCCTTCCCGGCGGCGACCAGTTCGACCATCTTGACGGACGACGAACTGATGTCGACCCCGACCAGCGCAGGGGTCTTGGGCTTCATCAGGTTCGACAGCGCCGCCGAGAGGGCCGAGAAATCGATTTTTCCCTTGGCCATGACCGAGTTACGCCACATTTGTATAAAGAACATTAGAAGCCACCCGCAACCGTGAGTCAAGCTTGGAAAAGTCGGCTGCGAGCCGGTCGGGTAGCGCCGGCGCCTCCCTATAATCCGCCGCACCGAATCCGAAGCGCGGCCCGGCGGCACGCGTGACCGCTCCTCCATGTCCTCCCGCTGGTGGCTGTACCCGCTGCTCCTGTGCGTCGTGGTCGGGATCGGGGCCGCGCTGTTCGTCGGCTACGCGGTGGCGGTCGTCTGGCCGTCGCTGCCGTCGCTCGAGGTCCTGACCGACTACCGGCCGAAGATCCCGCTGCGCATCTACAGCGTCGAGCAGCAGCTGATCGGCGAGTTCGGCGAGGAACGCCGTGCGCTGGTACGCATCGCCGACGTGCCGAAGCCGATGCGCGACGCGATCCTCGCGGCCGAGGACGAGCGCTTCTACGAGCACGGCGGCATCGACTGGACCGGCGTGCTGCGCGCCGCACTGTCGAACTTCGCCTCCGGCGGCGCGCGCCAGGGCGCCAGCACCATTACGATGCAGGTCGCGCGCAATTTCTTCCTGACCAAGGAGAAGACGTTCTCGCGCAAGTTCAACGAGGTGCTGCTCGCCTGGAAGATCGAGCGCAACCTGTCGAAGGACCAGATCCTCGAGCTCTACCTGAACCAGATCTACCTCGGTCAGCGCGCCTACGGCTTCGCGGCGGCCGCGCAGATCTACTACGGCAAGCCGCTGGACCGGCTGTCGATCGCGGAGGTGGCGATGCTCGCCGGGCTGCCGAAGGCCCCGTCGCGCTACAACCCGGTGGCCAACCCGGCGCGCGCGCGCCTGCGCCAGCAGTACGTCCTGCGACGGATGCACGAGCTGCGGATGATCGACGACGCACAGCTGGCGGCGGCGAAGGCTGTGGACCCGAAACCCGTGCGCGACACCACGGGCGGCGGCGGCCACGCCGACCACGTGACCGAGATGGTCCGGCAGACCCTCTTCGAGCGCTACCAGGACGCCGCGTACACGAGCGGGTTCCGGGTGCACACGACGTTGCGCGCCGCGCATCAGGACGCCGCGTGGGCCGCCGTGCGTCGGGGCGTGCTCGACTACGACCGCCGCCATGGCTACCGCGGCGCGGACGGCTACGTGACGCTGCCCGCCGACGGCAACGACGAGGCGATCGAAGAACTGCTCGGCGACGAGATCGACAGCGACGATATCCGTCCCGCCGTCGTGCTCGGGGCCGAACCGACGGCGGTGCGGGTGCACGTGCGCGGCATCGGGGGCGTCGACATCGGCCCCGCGGGGCTGCGCTTCGCGCAGCGGATGCTGGGTGACAACGCCCCGGCCGACCGGCGGCTGCGCCGCGGCGCGGTGGTCCGCGTGCAGCCCGACGGGCACGGCGAGTGGCAGATCGTGCAGCTGCCGCAGGTCGAGGCGGCGCTGGTGGCGATCGACACGGCCGACGGCGCGGTGCGGGCGCTGGTCGGCGGCTTCGACTACGCCCGCAACAAGTTCAACCACGTCACCCAGGCATGGCGCCAGCCCGGCTCGGCGTTCAAGCCGTTCGTGTACTCGGCGGCGCTCGAGAAGGGCTTCACGGCGGCCTCGGTGATCAACGACGCGCCGCTGTCGTTCGACGCTTCGGAGACCGGCTCGGCGACCTGGGAGCCGAAGAACTTCGACGGCACCTTCGAGGGTCCGATGCGGCTGCGCGTCGCGCTGGCGAAGTCGAAGAACCTCGTGTCCGTGCGCATCCTCCAGTCCATCGGCACGCAGTACGCCCAGGACTACGTCACGCGCTTCGGCTTCGACCCGAAGATGATTCCCCCGTACCTGACGATGGCCCTGGGTGCAGGGTCGGTGACGCCGTGGCAGATGGCCGGGGGCTACGCGGTGTTCGCCAACGGCGGCTACCGCGTCACGCCCTACGTGATCGCCCGCGTCGAGGACGCACGCGGCACCGTGCTGTCGAAGGCGAAGCCGGACGTCGCACCCGACACGGCCCCGCGGGTGATCGATTCGCGCAACGCGTTCGTGATGACCAGCCTGATGCAGGACGTGGTCCAGGCGGGCACCGCGTCGCGCGCCCGATCGCTCAAGCGCACGGATCTGGCGGGCAAGACCGGCACCACCAACGACCAGCTCGACGCGTGGTTCGCTGGCTACCAGCCAAGGCTCGCGGCCGTCGCGTGGATCGGGTTCGATACGCCGCGCTCGCTCGGCGGTCAGGAGACCGGCGGCGCGGCGGCGCTGCCGATCTGGATCCAGTACATGGCCGTCGCGCTCGAGGGTCTGGCCGAGACCGAGGTGGTCGTGCCCGACGGCGTGACCGCGGCCGCGATCGATCCCGAGACCGGGCTGCGCAGCGAACGCTCGCCGAAACGGATCAGCGAATGGTTCTATCAGGAGTTCCTGCCGCCGGAGGAAGATGCCGCCGGCACCGACGGTCGCCCCGGCAACCGGGACGAGACCGAAAATCAGGTCTACTGACGCAAGCGAGCCCGACCCGATGACCCGAGATCATGGCCCCAATCGTCAGATGCGCGCACGCATCGCGCACCTCGCCGCCCGCCTGATGGCCGAGGACGGCATCGACGACTTCGGCATCGCCAAGCGCAAGGCGGCGCGGCAGGTCGGCGCCGGTGACACGCGCCATCTGCCCGACAACGACGAGGTCGAGGCCGCCCTCGCGTCGTGGCGCCAGCTGTACGAGGCCGACGCCCACGATTCCCGCATCGCGACGCTGCGCCGCACAGCCCTGGGGATGATGGACACGCTGGCCCGCTTCGATCCGCAGCTGGTCGGCCCGGTGCTCGCGGGGCACGCAGGGCGCTACGCGACGATCGCGTTGATGCTGTTCGTCGACAGCAGCAAGGACGTCGAGATGTTCCTGCTCGGCCGCGGCTGGACGTTGCGTGCGCGGGACGCGCGCTTCTGGGTCGGTGACGTCGCGTGCGACGTGCCGTCGATCGAGGTCGACACCGACGCCGCGATGTTCGAGCTTGCCGTGTTCCGCCGCGAGGACGCGCGCCAGCCGATCCGGCACTCGGCCGACGGGCGGCCCATCGAGCGCGTGCGCGCAGCCGGCGTCGCCGCCTTGCTCGCGACGGACCGGCCCGCGGCGGCGGCCCCCGCGCTGGCGCTCGGAGGTCACGCCCGTGGCTGAGGCGCCGGCCATCCCCGCCGAACCGGGCACCGGCGACGGTCCCGACGACAAC
>JALORJ010000296.1 GCA_025459035.1 Burkholderiales bacterium | reverse complement strand
CGCAATGCGGGGATCCTGATCGTCACGGAGTCGTTCTATCGCACCGCGCACGTCCGCAACGTGCTGGTCGAGGACAACGAGATCGTCAACGTGCAGACGCAGCGCGGCCCCTACGACCCGCGGCCGAGCCTGCTCGCGACCGGTCAGCCGGGCATCGACATCGGTGCCGAACTGCCCGAGCAGAACCTGAGCGGCGTGGTGGTCCGGCGCAACACCGTTCGCAACACACAGCGCGATGCCATCCGCGTCCGCGGCAACGCCTGCGATGTCGGCATCGCCGACAACGATCTCGATGCGATCCGCCAGTTCAACTTCGTGCTGAACCACGTGCGCCGCCCGGGTTGCAACATCGCGTGTCCCGGCAACCGCGCCAACGGCGGTCCGGCCGACCATCCCGACTGCGCGGCCAACCCGATGCCGGTCGTCACACCCGTTCCCGCCACCCCCTGAGAACCCGATCCGTGCCCGAACCCATGGAGTCCGACCGATGAGCCCCCCGATGCTCGCGACGGTGATGCGCGGCGTGCTCGGCGCGTCCGGCATGCCGCTGTCGATCAACGGCCGCAAGCAGGCGCTGCTCGTGAACGTCGCGAACGCGCTCGGCGTGCGCGGCCCCGAGACGCTCGACACCCGCTACGGTGCCCTGCGCCTGGACCCGTCGCACCGCCCCGAGCGCCTGCTCGGGCTCGCGTTCGACAACATTCTCCACGACTACCTGTCGAGCGACCTGTACCGCTATCTCGCCGCGCTCGACAAGGCGGCGGGCGACGTGTTCGTCGACATCGGCGCCAACCTGGGCTTCTACTCGCTGCTCGCGCGCCATCACGGCTTCGACACCGCGCTCTTCGAGCCCGAGCCGCACCACGCCGCGTTCCTGAAGCGCAACCCCGAGCGCTACGGGCGCGTGTTCGAAGTCGCGCTGTCGGATGCACCGGGCGAGGCCGTGTTCCACGTGGCCGACGCGAAGAACAGCGGCGCGAGCTCGCTGGTCGACCATCCCGGCATCTATGCCGATGCCATCCGCGTGCCGCTCGACACCTTCTCGCGCATCGCCGCGACGCCCGAGTTCCCGCGCGGTCGGGTGCGCCTGATCAAGATCGACGTCGAAGGCGCCGAGGTCGGCACGGTGCGCGGCATGGAGGCGTGGCTCGCGACCGGACCGCGACCGCACCTGTGGATCGAGGTCCGCGGTGGCGCCTCGACGCGCGCCACCGACACGTGGCGCCATGTGACCGCGGCGCTGGCGCCGTTCGGCTACCGCGCCCACGAATGGAAGGACGGCAAGCCGGTCGCCGTGGCCGCATCGCAGACCTTCGCGGACCGCGGCATCTTCGACCTGATCTTCATTCCTTCCTGAGGGGGGCTGCGGCCGGCGCCGGCCCGCGGCCCGTGACCGCGGACCCGGCCGGGCCCGCGGCGCAGCCCCTGGCGTCGACGCCGGCGCCGTCGGCGGTGTTGCCGACGCACGCGAAGGCACAACCGGGGCGCGTCGGCGGCGCGATCGCGATCGGGAACTGCCGCACCTTCTCCATGCGGTTGCCTTCGAGGCGGACATCGCATGCGTTGCCGCGGATGCGGATGCCGTCGCGCGCCGTGCCGGCGATGCGGTTGCCGCGCACGACGACACCGTCGATCGTCTGTTCGGGCAGATCGCCGCCGATGTCGATGGCGGCCTGGCCGGTGAGACGCAGCGCACCCTTGGGGTTGTAGACCGGTGCGCGGGTCTGCACGTCGACGATCTCGTTGCGCTCGACCAGCACGTTGCGCACGGCAGCGGTCTTGTACGAGCGCTCGCTCGCGACGTAGATGCCGGCATTGATGCCTGTGCGCTGCACGCGGTTGTCGCGGATGGTGACGTCGGCGCCGCCGACCACCGAGATGCCGCGGCCCTGGTACTGGTCGGCGACGTCGTTGCCGGCGATCAGGAAGCCGCGCACGTTCGGCGGCCCGAGGCCGTAGTTGACGACCGCGATGCCGTCGTCACCGGCCTCGCGCACCAGGTTGCACACCACGGTGCCGTCGGCCGAGCCGGTGGTCTGGTGGATCGCGTCGGCCGTGGTGCGGTAGATCACGTTGCGCGCGACCACCGGACGCGTGGCGCCGCGCACGAAGATGCCGACCTGCAGGTACTCGACGCGGTTGCCGATCGCCTGCTGGTCGGGGCCTTCGAGGCGGATGCCCAGATGCTCGCGGTTGCCGGCGTGGCGCCGACGCACGTTGGTCGTCAGCGTCGTGTCGAAGATCGCGGCGCGCGGCGCGGTCAGCACGATCGACTGGTGCATCGTCCCCGGCGGGCCGCGCTCCTCGTCGGGCTCGACGCGCGCGTGGATCACGGCGCCGTTGCCCCACAGCCGCACCCCGGGCGTGTCGAGCAGCAGGAAGTTGCGCTTCAGGTACGTGCGGCCGGGCGTCAGCACCACGTCGCCGTCGTCGGCCACGGCTGCAAGGGCCGTGTTCAGTGCCACCGTGTCGTCGGTGACGCCGTCGCCCTTCGCGCCGTACCACTCGGGTCGCACGATCTTCGGCCGGTCGGGCAGCGACGGCGGCTTCTGTTCCGGCGGTGCCGCCGGCGGGTTGGGTACCCCGATGCCGAAGCTCGTCGCGAGATCCGCGCACACCCCGGTGGACGGCGGCACGAGACCCCGCGCGGCGGACTCGGCGCGGGGCGGTCCGAGGTCGAGCTCGCCGGACGCGTTCTGCGGCACGAAGCCGTTCTGGGCCGCACAGCGCGCGCCGAAGCCCGCCATCGCGACGACGACCGCGATCCCGGCGATCGATGCGAGACGGGCACGACGAAGACGCATGGCGAGGACGGGGGGGGCGCAGGATCGACGGCCGACTGTCGCACACCGCCGCGGTGCCATGCGCGCCACCGCACGGGCCGGCGGGCCCGCGGGCTCAGCGCATCGCGGGCCGGGCGACAGGCCGGGGCGCGCCGCCGAGCAGCCCGAGCAGCGGCCGCTCGATCAGCCGGTGCACGACCATGCCCACGAGCGTGCAACCGACGATGGCGAGCACCAGCGCTGCCACCACATGGGCGAGCGTCGGGGCCGACAGCCATGCCGCGGGCAGCGCGCGCTCCACCACGTTCAGCGCGAACCCCTGGAACAGGTACGTGCTGTACGAGGCGTCGCCCACCGCGTGCAGCCAGCCGATGTGCCGGTCGCGCACGGCCAGCACGACGCTCGCGACGATCAGCGCGGCCGGCAGACCGTCGGCCACGCCGCGCACGATGCCGGCGTTGTCGACGGCGAGCCCCACGAAGCCCGCGATCGCACCCGCGATCCACACCGCGCGCGGCACACGCGCGGCCGTGGGCTGACGCACCCACCACCACACGCCGATGCCGAGCAGGAACTCGAGCATCACGTCGCGCGTGTAGAAGATCGCGGCCGCCGAGGTGAAGTCGCTGCCCGCGCCGAGGGTCACGAGCAGCACGATCGCGCCGACCACCAGCGCGTACCGATGGCGCCCGGAGAGCATCGCCAGACCGAACAGCAGGTAGAAGAACATCTCGTAGCCGAGCGTCCATCCCGGCACCAGCCACGGCCAGATCTCGTGCGTGTGCGCCGCATGGAAGTGCGGCACGAAGAAGAAGTCGCGCAGCAGATCGGCGTCGCCGGTGCCGCCGACCAGCCGTGCCTTGGCCATCCACAGCAGCGCGATCCAGTACAGCGGCACCACGCGCACGATGCGCTTGCGCCAGAACACCAGGGCCTGCGCGAGGCGCGAAC
>JALORJ010000295.1 GCA_025459035.1 Burkholderiales bacterium | reverse complement strand
ATGGTCATCGACACGCTGGTGGCCGGCGAGCACAGGTCGAAGCCGTCGTACAGCACCTTCATGTCCTCGAGCGTCGCGATCGACACGCCGGAGTTGCCGACCTTGCCGTGGATGTCGGGACGCAGGTCGGGGTCGTGGCCGTAGAGCGTGACCGAGTCGAACGCGGTCGACAGCCGCTTGGCCGGCATGTCCTTCGACAGCAGATGGAAGCGGCGATTGGTGCGGAACGCGTCACCCTCGCCGGCGAACATCCGCGTCGGATCCTCGCCCTCGCGCTTGAACGCGAACACGCCCGCGGTGAACGGGAAGCTGCCCGGCACGTTCTCCAGCATCAGCCAGCGCAGGCGCTCGCCGTCGTCCTCGAAGCGCGGCAGCGCGACCTTGGGGATCCGGGTCCCCGACAGCGACTGCGTGACGATACGCGTGCGGATCTCGCGATCGCGGATTCGCACGACGTGCTCGTCACCCGCGTAGGCGCGCTGCAGGTCGTCCCACTGACCGAGCAGGTGCTTCGCGGCGGCATCCATGCGCTCATCGCGCGCATGCGCCAGCGCGAGCAGCGGCGCGTGACCCGCGCCGCCCTCGGCTTCGAGCAGCGCCTGCGCGCAGCGCAGTTGCTGGCGCTCGCGCGCGAGCGTCGCCTGTGCGGCGGCGTGACGCTTGTACCCGCGCACGCTGTCGGAGATCTCCGCGAGATAGCGCGTGCGCGCGGGCGGCACGATCGGCGTCTGCTGCGTCGAGTGCCGCGTCGTCGCCGGCGGGAGCGTGCCGTCGACGGTGGTCAGCCCGCGGTCGCGCAACGCGGGCAGCAGCGCCTGGTACAGCGCGGTCACGCCGTCGTCGTTGAAGCGGCTGGCCATCGTGCCGAACACCGGCATGGTGTCCGCGGGACGCGAGAAGTCGCCGCGGTTGCGCTGCACCTGCTTGGCGACGTCGCGCAGCGCATCGGCCGCGCCCTTGCGGTCGAACTTGTTGATCGCGACGAAGTCGGCGAAGTCGAGCATGTCGATCTTCTCGAGCTGGCTGGCCGCCCCGTACTCGGGCGTCATCACGTAGAGGCTCGCGTCGACGTGCTCGACGATGGCGGCGTCGCCCTGGCCGATGCCCGACGTCTCGACCAGGATCAGGTCGAAGCCGGCCGCCTTGCACGCGGCGATCGCGTCGGGCAGCACGCGGCTCACCTCGCTGCCCGCCTCGCGCGTCGCGAGCGAGCGCATGTAGACCCGCGGTCCCGCACCCCAGGGTTCGATCGCGTTCATGCGGATGCGGTCACCCAGCAGCGCGCCGCCCGACTTGCGTCGCGACGGGTCGATCGACAGCAGCGCGATCGACAGCCGGTCGCCCTGATCGAGGCGCAGCCGACGGATCAGCTCGTCGGTCAGCGAGCTCTTGCCCGCCCCGCCGGTCCCGGTGATGCCGAGGACCGGGATGCGCGTTGCGGCGGCCGCGGCGCGGATGGCGTCGCGCAGGGCGGGGTCGGCCGCACCGTTCTCGAGCGCCGTGATCGCCTGGGCCAGCGCGCGCCAGCGCGTGTCGAGGCTCCCGTCGCGCAGCGCGTCCACGCGCTTCGGTGCGTGCACGGTGAGGTCGACATCGCACGCCGCGAGCATCGAGCCGATCATGCCCATCAGGCCAAGGCGCTGGCCGTCCTCGGGCGAGAAGATGCGCGCCACGCCGTAGGCGTGCAGCGCCTCGATCTCCGCGGGCACGATCACGCCGCCGCCACCGCCGTATACGCGAATGTGGCCACCGCCGCGCGCGCGCAACTGGTCGATCGCGTAGCGGAAGTACTCGACGTGCCCGCCCTGGTAGCTGCTGACCGCGATGCCCTGCACGTCCTCGTGCAGCGCGGCGGTCACGACTTCGTCGACCGAGCGGTTGTGACCCAGGTGGATCACCTCGGCGCCCATCGACTGCAGGATGCGCCGCATGATGTTGATCGAGGCATCGTGGCCGTCGAACAGCGCCGCCGCCGTGACGAACCGCACCTTGTGGGTCGGGCGGTACTCGGCGAGCAGGCGGGCTTCGGACAGGTCGGTCATGGCAGGGGCTCCGGCAACGGCGGGTTCGACGGAAAACGTCGGATTGTGGCCCGGCGCGCGGCGGACGGGCCGCGCGCCGGGAAGCAGGGGCGACGCCTCAGGCGGCGCGGCGCGCGTCGGCAGCGGCGGGCGCGGCGACCGGCGCCGCTGCGGCGCGCCCGGCGGCCTGCGCGATCTGCGCGTCGAGCACGGCCCACTGCGACCGCGCCGCGTCGACGGACGCGGCCTTCACGTGGCCGAAGCCGCGGATGCGTTCGGGCAGACGCGCCAGCGCGAGCGCCGCGTCGTACGTGTCGTCACCGAGATTCGCGAGTGCGGTCTCGATCGAGCGCTGCCAGTCGACCGCCAGTTGGCGCTCCATGCGCCGCTCGGCCGTGCGTCCGAAGACGTCGAACGCGGTGCCGCGCAGCCCCTTCATCTTCGCCAGCACGCGCATCGCGACGCCCATCCACGCGCCGTACTCGCGCTTGATCGGGCGCCCCTGCGCGTCGTGCTTCGTGAACAGCGGCGGCGCGAGGTGGTAGCGCAGTCGCACGTCGCCGTCGAACTCGGCGGCGAGCTGGCGCGCGAACGAACCGTCGCTGTAGAGCCGCGCGACTTCGTACTCGTCCTTGATCGCGGTGAGCTTCGCGAGGTTCTGCGCGACGGCGCGCGTGAGGGCGTCGCCGGGACGCACGCGCGCCTCGGCCTCGCGCACCCGGTTCACGAACGCGCGGTAGCGCTCGGCGCACGCGGCGTCCTGCCATGCAGTCAGGCGCTCGACCTGCATCCGCACGATCGCGTCCAGGCTCTGCGGCAGGCTGACGACGACCGGTTGCGGCGGGTTGGCCACGCGCTCCACGGCCGCGCGGTCGGCGGCGGTGCGCCGACCCCACAGGAACGCCTTGCGGTTGGCCTCGACCGCCACGCCGTTGAGCGCGATCGCCTGCAGCAGCGCGGCCTCGGACACCGGCACGAGGCCCTGCTGCCACGCATGGCCCAGCAGGAACAGGTTGGTCGCGATCGCGTCGCCGCACAGCGCGGTCGCGAGCGCGGTCGCGTCGACGAAGTGCGCACGCCCGTCGCCGACCGCCTCGGCGATCAGCGCGCGCACCTTCGCGGCGGGAAACCGCCAGTCGGGCTGCTGCGCGAAGTGGCCGGTCGGCTGCTCGTGCGTGTTGATCAGCGCGGTGGTGACGCCGACGCGCGTGCGGGCGATCGCGTCCTGCGCACCGGCCGTCAGCATGTCGCAGCCGAGGATCAGGTGCGCCTCGCCGGTCGCGATGCGTTGCGCGTGGATGCGCGCCGGGGTCGCCGCGATGCGCACGTGCGACGTGACCGCGCCGTTCTTCTGCGACATGCCGGTCATGTCGAGCACCGACACGCCGCGGCCTTCGAGGTGCGCCGCCATGCCGATCAGCGCACCGATCGTGATGACGCCGCTGCCGCCGATGCCGGTGACGAGGATGTTGTACGGCGCCGCGTCGAGGGCCGGGAGCACCGGATCGGGCAGGCTCGCGAACGCGTCGGCCACCGCGGGAGCGGGCGCTGCGGCGCGGCGCAACGTACCGCCCTCGACGCTCACGAAGCTCGGGCAGAACCCCTTCACGCACGAAAAGTCGAGGTTGCACGACGACTGGTCGATGCGACGCTTGCGCCCCAACGGGGTCTCGACCGGCAGCAGCGACGTGCAGTTCGACTGCGCACCGCAGTC
>JALORJ010000294.1 GCA_025459035.1 Burkholderiales bacterium | reverse complement strand
CGACGCCGGGCAGCACGCACTTCGCGCCGTCCGCCCCGACGTCCGCGGTGTTCTTCGCGTCGGTGCGGCGCTCCGGACCGGCGGTGAGGCCGTCGATCGCCACCAGCGTCACCGCGAGGTCGTCGATGCGCGACAGGATGCGGGCGTACTCGTCGCTCGAGATCGCGCCATTCGCGAACGCCTCGCACGCCCGGTACAGCCCGTCGCGCAGCAACTGGATCGTCTGGGTCCGGCGTCCGGTCAGCAGCGCGTTCTCGCTGATCGCGCCGCGCCCGTCGACGCGACCCTTGCCGGCGACATCGACGCCAAGTCCGCCGGACGCCGCGATCGATACCAGCGCGTCCGGCGACGGCTCCGCGCACACGACGCGCACCCGGCCCGTGCCCGCCACGTCGGGGCGCTCGAGGCTGACGATCGCGCGCTGACGCGCATCGAGCGCGAGGCTCTTCGCGTCCTTGCCGTCGACGGCGAACGGTCGATGGATCGTGCCGCACGCACCGAGCGTGCAGAGCGCGGCGAGGGCCGCGAGGGTGCGGACGGGGTGCATGCCATCTCCTCCGTGCAACGGGCAGGCGCGGGGGCCGCGAGCGCGGCCTGCGGGGCCGGTCTGCATCGGTCGCGATGGTGCACCCGCACGGCGCCGGGCGAACGCGGTCGCGGCACGGTCGGCCAGCGATCGACGGCCGTCTTCGACGCCCGCGTTCGGCGCGGCGCGCACCGTCGCGGCGCAGCCGTGGACGCGGGCGCGGCATGGGGTTGCAATCGCGTGCCGGGCGCGTCGTGCTCGGGCAAGGAGCGTGGATGTCGAGCAGGACAGCCGTTCGCGATGCGGTCCGCAGCGCCGTGCGCGTGCATCGCGCCGTCATCCCGGCCGTCGTCGCGCTGGGCCTCGCGGGTCCCGTGCTTGCGCGGGCGGCCGATCCGGGCCGTTCCTACATGGACTTCGACGCGCGCGCGATCGCGGTGCTGTCCGACGGCGACCTCGTCGCGTCGGCGCTCGTCGACGGCCAGCTCGGCCCGCGCAGTCCGTGGGGCGACCGCCTCACCCTGATTCCCGTGGTCGACGGCGTGCCGCGCAAGCCGTCCGGCGCGGTGTTCGTGTCGAACAGCGTCGCGGGCGGACCGACCACGCTCGCGATCGATCGCGCCGGGCGCTTCGCCTATGTGGCCGAGACCGACGGCAAGCCGGCGCCGGGGGTCACGCGGCGCGATCGCCTGCCGCCCGGGCGTCAGGTCGCGGTCGTGGACCTCGCCGACCTCGCCGGGCCGAAGGTGATCCAGACGCTCGCGCTCGCGGCGCGGGTGCGGTCGGTGACGTTGTCGCCGGACGGCGGGCGGCTGCTCGTCGGGCTGGCGGGCGACGGGTCGGTGCCTGTGGTGCAGATCGCCGTCGGCGTCGACGGGCGCCTGGGCGCGCCCGCCGCGCTGGAGATGCCGGGTCTCGAGGGAACCCCGACGCACGTCGCATGGCATCCGTCGGGCCGGTGGGTTGCCGCGCCCGCCGCCGACGGGGCGGCCGTGCGGCTGTGGCGCGTCGTCGATGGCGCCGATGCCGTCGCGCTCGAGGCCTGGGGGCCGCCGATCGTCACCGACCGCGCGCCCGGCATCGCGCGCTTCACCCCCGACGGGCGACATCTGGTCGTCGCGCTGGCTCGCGGACGCATCGACGGCGCCGATGCAGCCGACGCCGACGTGGCGGCGTCGACGCTGGCCGTCGTGCGCGTCGCGCAGGCGGCCGACGCGGACGGGGCGGTCGTGCACACCCTCGTCGACACGGCGGTCGTCGGTCGTGCGGCCCCGGCGTTCGCGATCAGTCCGGACGGGCGCCGGGTCGTGGCGGTCGACCTGCGACGCACGCATCGGCCGGCGGGGGATGCGCAGCGCGACTTCTCCGCAGCGCTCGTGCTGTTCGACCTCGACCCGGCGACCGGGCACCTGACGGCGCGGTCCACGACGTGGTTCGAGTCCGTGCTGCCGCAGGCGATCGCGTTCGATGCATCGGGCCGCTTCGTCGCGGTCGCGAGCTTCGCGCATGCCGACCCGACGCAGCCGGCGTCGGAGGCGACCGTCGACCTCTGGCGTGTCGTCGACGCGCCGGTGCCGCGCCTCGATCCGACCGAAGTGCGCATCGCCGTTCCGCGCGGCGCGCACGCGCTGCAGATCGTGCGCTGAACGGCGCCGTCCGGCGCGCTCGAGCGGGTGTGGCGGACGGCTCCGCGGGTTCTCAGCCTGCGGTGAGCGCCGCGCGCCGCGCCGCGGCGCGATTCGCGAGTTGGTGCATGGCCCACGCCGGCATCGCCGCGGCGGCGATGACCCCCGCCATCGGCACCGCGCTGTGCGCGTGCAGTGCTGCGACGGCTGCGGTCGCGACGACCGCCATCGAGAACTGCAGCGTGCCGAGCAGCGCGGATGCGCTGCCGGCGCGCGTCGGATGCGGCGCCATCGCGATCGCGGTCGCGTTGGGCATCACGGCGCCGAGACTCGCGACGCAGAAGAACAGCGGCACGAGCAGCCCCGGCAGTCCGCCGATCCCGGCAAGGGCGACCGCGAGCAGCACCGTGGCCGCGATCGCGTTCACGGCATGGGCCGCGCCCAGCACGGCGACCGGTGCGTGCCGCGCGAGCCAGCGGCGATTCAGCTGCGACACCGCGATCAGCCCGCATGCGTTCAGGCCGAACAGCGCGCCGTAGTGCTGCGGCGCGACGCCCGACAGCTCGATGAACACGTACGGTGACCCGGCGATGTACGCGAACATGCCTGCCTGGGCGCCGCCGGCGGCCAGCATCCGCGCGACGGTCGCGCGGTCGCGCAGCAGCACGGCGTAGCCGGCGATCGCACCGCGCACGTCCGGGCGAACGGCGTCGGCCGGGCGCGTCTCGGGCAGCCGCCACGCGACGGCCACGAGACACGCGGCGCCGTAGGCACCGAGTGCCACGAAGATCGCGCGCCAGCCGGCGGCCAGCAGCAGCGCGCCGCCGACCAGCGGCGCGAGGATCGGCGCGACGCCCATCACGAGCATCAGCCACGACAGCACGCGCGCGGACGCCGTGGCGTCGAACAGGTCGCGCACGACCGCGCGGGCCACCACCACGCCGGCGCACCCGCCGAGCGCCTGCACGAAGCGCCAGCCGAGCAGCGCGTCGATCGTTCCGGCCGTGGCGCAGCCGATCGACGCGACGACGTAGAGCGCACACCCCGACAGCAACGCGGGACGGCGACCGAAGCGGTCTGCGAGCGGTCCGTACAACGCCTGCCCCAGCGCCAGGCCGGCCATGAACGCGGTGAGCGTGCGCTGCACCGACGCCGGGTCGGCCTGCAGGGCGGCCGCGATCGCGCCGAAGGCCGGCAGGTACATGTCGATCGACATCGCCGCGAACGCCGTCAGCGCGCCGAGCAGCGCGATGCGGTCGCGGCCGATGGACACCGACGGGCGGGGCGTGGCAGGAGGCGGGGTCGACACGCGGTCGTGGCGCCGGCGAAGCGGGCGCGAGAGCGGGCAGGGCCGGCGAGTCTCGCACCGCGGTCGCGACCGGGCGTGCGCCGCGCGCGGACCCGACGCAGGCACGACGACGAGGGGGCGACGCGGTCGCGTCGCCGCCGGAGGCAGTGCGGGCCGCCCGCAGGCGGCCCGCGAAGGCGCGATCGCGCGCCGGCGGTCAGGCGCGGCTGCGGCGACGGCGTGCGACGGTGGCGAGCGCGAGGCCGACCGCCAGGCAGGCCCACGTCTGCGGTTCCGGCACG
>JALORJ010000293.1 GCA_025459035.1 Burkholderiales bacterium | reverse complement strand
CCATGCGGCGCAGGAAGTGCAGCACCGCCAGCAGCACGCCCACGTTGACCGCGACCACGAGGTCGGTGAACACCGTGAGCAGGAAGGTCGCGACCAGGATCACGCGATCGGCCGTCGGTGCGGTACGTAGCAGGTGCACGCAGTGCTTCGGTGCACTCATCGTCCAGGCGACGACGAACAGGATCGCGGCCAGCGCGGCAAGTGGAATGTGCGCGGCGAGCGGCGCGGCGACGAGCAGCACCAGCACCAGGACGCCGGCGTGGACGACGCCGGCGAGCGGACCCACCGCGCCGCTGCGGACGTTGGTCGCGGTGCGCGCGATCGCGCCGGTGGCCGCGAAGCCGCCGAACAGCGGTGCGGCGATGTTGGCGAGGCCCTGTCCGACGAGTTCCTGGTTCGAGTCGTGGCGCGTGCCCGCGAGCGTGTCGGCGACCACCGCGGACAGCAGCGACTCGATCGCGCCGAGCATCGCGACCGCGGTCGCCGGCCCGAGCATCTTCAGCAGTTGCGAGAACGACACGTCGGGCGGCGCGAACGACGGCAGTCCGCGCGGGATCGCACCGAACGCGCTGCCGATCGTGGCAACCCCGGGCAGCGGCAGCAGCGCCAGCCCGACCGTCGCCGCGACCATCGCGAGCAGCGACGCCGGCACGCGCGCCAGGCCGCGGATGCGCGGCGCGACGATGACGATCGCGAGCGCGCCGCAACCGAGCGCGACCGTCGGCGCGTGGACGAACAGCCGGCGCGGGCAGACCGAGGAAGTCGCGCCATTGGCCCACGAAGATGATCACGCCGATGCCGGCGGTGAAGCCGGCGATGACCGGCTCGGGAACGAAGCGGATCACCGTACCGAGGCGCGCGAGGCCCATCACGACCAGCATCACGCCGGCCATCAGCGTCGCGAGCTGCAGCCCGGCGATGCCGTACTGCGCCGTGATGCCCGACAGGATCGCGATGAAGGCCCCGGTCGGGCCTGCGATCTGCAGACGGCTGCCGCCGGTCAGCGACACCAGGGTCCCCGCGATGATGGCGGTGTAGAGACCCTGCTCGGGGCGCGCCCCCGACGCGATCGCGAAGGCCATCGCGAGCGGCAGCGCCACGATGCCGACGATCGTCCCTGCGACGACGTCGCGCAGCAGGTTGGCGCGGGTGAGCAGCCCGGCGCGGCGGGCTTCGAGGAGGGCGATCAACGGGCGGGCGGCGGCGCGGGGTGACCCCCCGAGTATCGGCGCCGCAGGCGCGCGCAGCCCGCGCACGCCGCGTCTGTGCCGGTGAATTCCCGCGACCGGATGCCCGCCGGATGTACACCCGGCCTTGGTCAGTGCTGCGATGACAGGGCGCCGTAGTACAGGAATCGTTCGCATCTCGGGATAGGCAGCGCTGCGTCCTTGCAATGGATCAGTCCTTTGTGATGTAGTGCGAATCGTTCGCATTCACATCTGCAAGAGGCGAGACGTTGGAACCACGCAAGGGCTGGCCGCAGGTTGCGGTGGCAGGGTTGGTGATGGTCGGCGCGGTCGCCGCGCGTGCGCAGGACGTGCAGACGCGGCGGGCCGACCTGGCGGAGGCGGCGACGACGCTGCCGTCGGTGGTGGTGCGCGCCAGTGCCGACGCGTCGGCCGCGGGGCTGCTGCCGGCGTATCCCGGGCGGCAGGTCGCGCGTGGCGGGCGGGTCGGGATCCTCGGCAACGTCGACCAGATGAGCGTGCCGTTCAGCTCGACCGTGTACACGAACGAACTGATCCAGGACCAGCAGGCGCGCGGCGTCGGCGACGTGCTGCAGAACGACCCGACCGTGCGGCAGGCGCGCGGCTTCGGCAATTTCCAGGAGGTCTACTTCATCCGCGGTTTCCCGACCTTCTCGGACGACATGGCCTACAACGGCCTGTACGGCCTGCTGCCGCGGCAGTTCGTCGCGACCGAGTTCCTCGAGCGCGTCGAGGTCTTCCGCGGCCCGACCGCGTTCCTGAACGGCGCCGCGCCCGGGGGCAGCGGTCTGGGCGGCGCCCTGAATCTGGTGCCCAAGCGCGCGCCGCCCGGCGCGCTGTCACGCGCGACGATCGGCCTCGAGACCGGCGGGCAGACCTACATCGCGGCCGACCTCGCGCGGCGCCTCGGACCCGAGCAGCGGCTCGGGCTGCGGCTCAACGTCGCGCGCCGTGACGGTGACACCGCCGTCGATCGCGAAGCACGCGAGTTGTCGGTGGCGAGCCTGGGGATCGACTGGCGCGGCACGGCGGTGCGGCTGTCGGCCGACATCGGCCATCAGGACCATCGACTGCGCGCGCCGCGCCCGAGCGTGACGCCATCCGGCGTCGTGCCCGAAGCCCCCGACGCGGTGCGCAACTTCGCGCAGTCGTGGACGACGTCGAACGGGCGCGACACCTTCGGCACCGTGCGCGCCGAAGTGGACCTGTCCGACACCACCACCGCATGGTTCGGCGCCGGCCTGCGCAGCGGCCGCGAAGCCAACGACCTCGCCAACCCGACCGTCACGAACGCCCAGGGCGCGATGTCGGCGTTCCGGTTCGTGAACACGCGCGAGGACAGCGTGCGTACCGGCGAGATCGGCGCCCGCACCACCTTCGCGACCGGTGCCGTGCGCCACACGGTCACCGCGTCGGCCGCGATGTTCGCGTTCGAGACGCGCAACGCGTTCGCGTTCTCGAACTTCGGCGGCTTCGCGGGCAACCTCTATCAGCCGTTCGACGTGGCGCCGCCGCCGACGACGGCGTTCGTCGGCGGTGTGCTCGCCGCGCCGGGCGTCACACAGCGCACCGACACACGCAGCATCGCGCTGGCCGACACGCTGGGGCTGTTCGACGAGCGCCTGCTGCTGACGGTCGGGGCGCGTCAGCAGCAGATCGAGGACCGCAGCTACGACCCCACCACCGGCGCCGACACCGGGCGCTACGACGCCAGCCGCGTGACGCCAGTGGCCGGCGCGGTGTGGCGCTTCACGCCGACGCTGTCCGCGTACGGCAACTACGTCGAGGGCCTCGTGCGCGGCGACGTCGCGCCGGCCGTGTCGGGCGGCAACGCGGTGGTCAACGCGGGGCAGGTGTTCGCGCCGTACCGCACGCGCCAGCAGGAGGTCGGGCTGAAGTTCGACGCCGGCCGCGTCGGCTTCGGCGCCGCGCTGTTCCAGATCGCGCGCCCCACCGGCTACGTCGAGAACAACGTGTTCGGCGTGTTCGGCGAGCAGCGCAACCGCGGTCTCGAGCTGACCGCGTACGGCGAGCCGTGGCGTGGCACGCGCGTGCTGGGCGGCCTCACGCTGCTCGACACCGAACTCACGGCGACGCAGGGCGGCGCCAACAACGGCAAGCGCGCGATCGGAGTGCCCGCCGCGCAGGCCAATGTCGGGGTCGAATGGGACGTGCCGGGCGACAGCGGCATCACGCTGCTGGGCCGGGTCGTCCACACCGGCAGCCAATACGCCGATGCCGCCAACACCTTGTCGGTGCCGGCGTGGACACGGCTGGACATCGGCGCCCGCGCGCTGGTGAACGTGGGTTCGCGTCTGCTCACGCTGCGCGCGCGCATCGACAACGTCACCAACGAGAACTACTGGGCCTCGGTCGGCGGCTTCCCCGGCGCCGGCTACCTCGTGCTCGGCATGCCGCGCACGGTGTTCGTCACGGCCACCGCCGACTTCTGAATCTGAGGCCGCCTGTGGCGACGTCGCGGCGGGATCGGCGCAGGCGCGGCGCGGCGTCCGTGCCTCCGCGCCTTGCCGCCGCTCGCGCGGGTGTCGCTGCCGCCATGGGCGCCGGTCATGCCGGCGCGATGCGGCCGATCAATTGACGCCGAAGCGCTCGAAGGCGTCCTCCATGTCCTCGGCGACGCCGTAACCCACGCCCTGCGCGATGTCGCGCACCGCCCACAGCCGGTCGTGCAGCGGCGTGCGCGCGTCGGGTTCGAGCGACGCGATCACGTCGAGCGCTTCCTCGAACATGTCGACCAGCGCCTCGAGGTAGACCTCGCGGCCGTCGCCCCCGTACTCGTTGACGAAGCCGGTCGCGCGTTCGCACCAGAACACCAGCAGCTCCGCCAGCCCGGCGTCGCGGCCTACGGCCTTGCGGTAGGCGGTCAGCGCCTTGCGCGCGCGCGGCACCGACAGCTCCTCGTGCTTCAGGAAGTCCGGCCACAGCCAGCGGTCGATCGCCGTCTTGTACGGCGCGAGCAGATCGGGCCCGAGCGCGAAGTGCGTGTGCAGGAAGGTGCGATTGACGCTGCTGACGCCGTACAGATCGCGGATCAGCGCGACCAGCTCGGCCCGGTCGAGGGTGGCGAGCTTGGCCTTGACGTCGTTCCAGGAGGCGCCGGAGGTGCGGGGGGGCATGGGGCGGGGGAATCGAGGAGAGGGCGAATGAGCGCGGGGCCCGGCGGGTGCTCGGACGAGCAGGGCCGGAATCTGCCACGGGTCGGGCGAAGCGCGACTACCCCGCCGGACGCGCCCGCCACCGATGCGCCCTCCGCGGC